>CALUWK010000018.1 GCA_944324475.1 Candidatus Gastranaerophilales bacterium | reverse complement strand
AAGTCATACAATAAAACAAAAAAAAATAAAAAACAATATATTTTTTTTTATAAAAAAAAAATAAAAAAATTTTTATAATTATATCACAAAAAAAAAAAAAAAAATTTATAAAAAAAAATAATAAAAAAAATTTAAAAAAAATAAAGAAAAAATTAAAAAAACCCACAAAAATAACTATTGCAACAGCAACAACAGCAAGCAAAATATTTAAGGAATTCAAAAAACAAATTAAAGTAAAAGGGCTTGATTTTGAAATACTTGAAATAAAAAATAAATTCTTTGGTAACAATATTAATGTTGCCGGCTTGATTACAGGTAACGATGTAATTGATGCTATAAAAAATAAAGAAATACAACATCTCGTAATTCCCTCGGTAATGCTTAAAAAAAACGGAGAAAATTACGAAGAAATATTTTTAGACGAAATAACAATTAATGATGTAAAAATAAGCAATAAGAACTCTAAAATTCATATCCTAAAAGATTGCTACAGTTTTGATGAAATAAGAAAATTAATTAACTCTTTATAAAATAAATATTTTATTAAGAAATGTAACAAATATAATTAATCACGCAATTTTTATCTGAATATATACTTTATATATATGTAAGACATAAATACCTCCCCCCTACATAGTTAATTTTAACACATTAACCTTTTCACACGAGAATCAAAAAACAGATTTTCAAAAACCCTCAATTAATGAGGGCTTTTTTTTTGCTATAAAATTATTCAAGACAACTCAATTAACGAAAAAGTTTTTGTTATATAATATAAGCAATCAAAAGCAGGAAAATACCAATGAAAAAGAGAGCAACAGAAATTAAAATCAAAAATAAAACAGAATTAGAATTGATGAGACACTACAAAGAGCTTTCAGACAAAAACTTTTGTATTGAAAAAGGATTTTACCCTCTTGGCTCTTGCACTATGAAATACAACCCAAGAATTAACGAATGGGCAAATAAGCTCGAAGGTTTTTCGAAACTTCATCCCAATCAAAAAGATGAAGATTGTCAGGGTGCCTTAAAATTAATGTATGATCTTCAAAACTTCTTAAAAATAATAACAGGAATGGATGAAATAAGCTTGCAACCCTGTGCCGGAGCACATGGCGAATTAAGCGGCATGATGGTAATAAAAAAATACTTTGAAAAAACTGGTGAAAAAAGAAAAAAAGTAATCATTCCCGACAATGCCCATGGAACAAATCCTGCAAGCGCTTCAATGTGTGGTTTTGAAGTTATTGAAGTTAAATCAAACAAAGATGGGCTTGTAGACATTAATGAACTTAAAAAGATTATAACTGAATTTTCATCAAACATTGCAGCTATAATGATGACAAATCCAAACACATTAGGACTTTTTGACAATAACATATTAAAAATATCAGAAATTATGCACAATAATAACTCTTTACTATACTATGACGGCGCCAATTTCAATGCAATAATGGGACTTACCAACCCTCGCCTTATGGGATTTGACGTTGTGCATATTAATTTGCATAAAACTTTTTCAACTCCACATGCAGGAGGTGGTCCAGGTTCAGGCCCAATAGGAGTAGTTAAAAAATTGGCTCCATATTTACCTATTCCAAAGATAGAATTTAAAAATAACAAATATGTAAGAAACTACAACCATCCTGAATCAATCGGAAAAGTTTCAACATTTTACGGAAATTTTAATGTTTTAATTAAAGCATACAATTACATTTACATGATGGGAAAATCATTAAAAAATGTCTCTCAAGACGCAATTCTAACCGCAAATTACATAAAAGAAAGCTTAAAAAATGATTACAATATAGCATTTAAAGAACACTGTGCGCACGAGTTTGTTATTGACAATTCAGACAAAAAAGAAAAAAATGTCTCAACTCTGGACATAGCAAAAAGATTAATGGACGAAAACATACATCCTGCAACGATTTATTTTCCCCTAATTGTTCATGAAGCATTTATGATTGAGCCTACTGAATCTGAAACAAAAGAAGTTTTAGATAATTTTATAAATATTATGAAAAAAATAGCTAAAGAAATAGAAAACCAAGAAAACTTTAGTCAATACCCCAAAACCACCCCCATTAACAGAATTGACGAAGTTTTAGCAGCAAGACACCCGAATTTAAAAGAATAATTATGAATTTTAAAACATCAGACTTTGACTACACTTTACCAAAAGAATTAATTGCGCAAAATCCTCTTGAAAAAAGAGAATTTTGCAAAATGATGGTACTTGATAAATCAAATAAAACAATCGAAAGCAAACACTTCTTTAACATACTTGATTACCTTAACAAAAACGATATTCTTATATTGAATGACACAAAAGTTTATCCTGCAAGAATAATCGCTAAAAGAAAAACAGGAGCAAATGTTGAAATATTCTTACTCAATCCTTCTGATGAACCAAATTACTGGGAAGCACTAACAAAAAATGCTAAAAGAGTTAAAGACAAAGAAATTTTAGAAATTTCATCAGATTTTCAAATTAAAATAATTAAAAAATTATCAACCCAAGATAAAAATGAAATTCCAAAATACATTGTCGAACTTATTTTCAAAGGCCAAAATGTATATGAAATTTTAAATAAATATGGTTCAATCCCTCTTCCGCCATATATCTCAAGAAAAGCAAACAAAAAAGATGCAAATGATTATCAAACTGTTTTTGCAAAAAATATAGGTTCTGCTGCTTGTCCTACCGCAGGTCTGCATTTTACAAAAGAACTTTTGGAAAAAATAAAATCTAAAGGTGTTAAAATAGCATACATAACATTAAATGTCGGTTTGGGAACCTTTATGCCCGTAAAATCAGAAAATATCCAAGAACACAAAATGCATTATGAAAATTTTGAAATTCCACCTGAAACAGAAAAAATAATTAAAGAGAAAAAAGGTTCAATAATTGCCGTCGGAACTACTGTATTAAGATGTCTTGAAGCTACATATAAAAAATACGGAAAAATTATTGCAACAAAAGACAAAACAAACATTTTTATATATCCTCCATATAAAATCAAATCCATAGACAAATTGATTACTAATTTTCATCTTCCAAAATCTACTCTAATTATGCTAGTCAGTGCTTTTGCAGAAAAAGATTTCATATTTAGTGCATATAAAAAGGCAATAGATGAAAAATACAGATTTTTTAGCTATGGCGATTGCATGTTGATTTATTAAACAAATATTATATAATTAAGAAGATAGGAGTGTTTATGGATAAAATTGTAAAATTTCAAGCAATTATATGTTGTGTTGTAATAATTTTAGGCTTATTTTTTATATCATTAATTTTTGCCTCAAGAATACCAAAAAGTGAAAACATAACAGTAACAGGTTCAGCATATAAAATTGTTAAATCTGACAGTGCTAAACTGGGCTTTGATATTCAATCAAAAGCTAAAACTCAAAAAGAAGCCTATGCTATAATAAAAAATCAATATCCCGAAGTTATAAAATACCTAAAAGAAAAAGGTATAGATTCAAAAAACATAGAAACTAAACCTATAAGCAGTTATTATACATACAAAACAGGCCCAAACGGGTATGCTACAAATGAAATTGCAAGTTACAACGCTTCTCAAGAGATTCAAATTACTTCAAATGACGTTGAAAAAATTAAAAACATATCAACAGATATTCAAAACTTAACCGATAAAGGAATAAATTTGTCTATATTTAGACCTGAGTATTTCTACTCTGATTTAGCTTCAATTAAAATTGATTTATTAAAGGAAGCAACTCTTGATGCTAAACAAAGAGCGGAATCAATGTTAAAGGCAGCAGGTGCAAATGTAGGCAAGGTAAAACAAATGCGAATGGGGGTATTTCAAATCACTCCTCCTGATAGCACAATGGTATCCGATATGGGTGTCAACGACACAACTACAATAGACAAAAAAGTTACAGCAGTTGCAAATATTGTATTTACGGTGAAATAAACCATGAGCGAAAAAGAAAAAATGTTAAAAGGTGAATTGTATTCTTACAACGACAAAGAACTCATCCAAGATAGAACAAGATGCAAGACACTTTGTTTTGAATATAATAATACAAACTTTTCTGAAATCAAAAAAAGAAGCAACCTTCTAAAGAAAATCCTGGGTAAAGTTGGCTCAAATTGTCTCATAGAACAAATTTTTCAATGCGATTACGGCTATAATATTGAAATTGGAGATAATTTTTACGCAAACCACAATTTATTAATATTAGATTGTGCTAAAGTAACATTTGGAAATAATGTCCTAATAGGACCAAACTGTTCTTTTTATACTCCAGAGCATCCCCTTGACGCAACAACAAGAAACAGTGGGGTTGAATATGCAAAAGAAATTAAGGTTGGTTCAAACGTCTGGTTTGGAGGAAATGTAACAGTGCTTTCAGGAGTTCATATTGATGACAACTCGATTATTGGCGCAGGAAGTGTCGTCACAAAAGATATTCCTAAAAACGTTCTTGTTGCAGGCAATCCTGCCAAAATCATCAAAACCGTTGGCTAATTTACATTCCGGGCAAAGGAGCGCTATTTATGGTTTTTTCATCATCATATTCGATTAAATCAGATGCGGCGTCAAAAACCTGTTTTTGTTTTTTTGGTTTTTGTGGCTTTACCTGCTCAATATCATTTTGATTAGAAGGAATAACATTGGGCACAGGAGCCTGAATACTTTTCTTATTTAAAACCTCATCCTCATCTAACTCATCCACAGTTTCATCAACATCATCTATTCTAACAGGACTTAAAGCAGCAGACCCTCCCATTGTCGGATAATCAAACACACTCTTTGGAAAATTCTGGGTAGCTACCTTCATATATTCAGCAAAAACTCGCGCCGGCAAAGCTCCTCCTGTTATACCGGGAAGCTTCGAATTGTTATCATTTCCAACCCAAACGCCAGTTACAATATCCGGAGTATATCCAACAAACCAAGCATCTCTGTAATCATTTGTTGTACCTGTTTTACCAGCAACATTTTGTGCAATATTTGCAGCCTTACCTGTGCCTACTTCAACAACCTTTCTCAACATATATGTCATACCCGCAGCGGTCTCAAAATTTATAACTTTTACTATTTTAGGACCCGAATTTTCATATATTGTGACACCTCTTGAATTTTCAACTCTTTCGACACAATAAGGACGAACCCTAAAACCACCATTTGCAAAGGCACCGTATGAAACAACCATATCATACAATTTTACGCCATTTGAACCCAATGCAATAGTCATATCACTTGCTAAAGGGGTTGTTATACCCATTTCACGAGCAGTTTGAATAACAGCATCTACACCGGATTTTTTAATCAAACGAACAGCAGCAACATTAGATGAAATTGCAAGAGCTTGCCAAATAGCAATCTTACCCCTATATTTTTTACCATAATTCTTAGGGGTCCAATCTTGTATAGTTAAAGGAGTATCTTCAATTATATCATTTACACTAACCCCCTGTTGCAATGCAGTCGCATATACAAAAGGTTTAAAAGATGAACCAGAAGGCCTTATAGCTTTTGTCACCCTATCATATTGGCTTTGTTCATAATTTTTTCCTCCAATGTAAGCGTATATTCTTCCTGTAGTAGGAGAAAAAGAAAACAATGCAATTTGATTTGCAGGTTTTGTCAAGCCTGCTTTGGTCAACGCATTTTGAACAGCATTTTGAGCTGCATTTTGTGACTTATAATCAAGAGTTGTATAAATTTTCAAACCACCTTGAGAAATTTCCTGTTCTTCAAAACCAATATTTTTTAACTCGTTTAACACAAAATCTATATAGTAGGGCGCTTTGTTATACGAGTAGATACGGGGCTTATTTGATAAACGCAGCCCCTCCTTTTGAGCTGCAAGCATTTGTTCTTGTGTAATATATTTATTACGATACATTCTTCTTAAAACTTGATTTCTTCTTTTTAAACCTGCTTTCTTATTAGCAAAAGGAGAATAAATTGACGGTGCTTGAGGCAAACCTGCAATCAAAGCTTGTTCTGCCAAAGTCAACTGAGATAAATCCTTATCAAAAAAAGTTCTAGCAGCAGAAGAAACACCATAAACACCCGAACCCAAATAAACAGAATTTAAGTACAACTCCAAAATCTCATCCTTTGAAATTGTTTTTTCAATTCGGTGAGCAATAATCAATTCCTTTATTTTTCTATCAAAAGTGCGCTCATTAGACAAAAACAATATTCTTGCAAGCTGTTGAGTAATTGTAGAACCACCTTGTTTAACTTCTCCAGATAATATATTTGTAATAGTAGACCTTATCATGCCCATGGTATCAAAACCCCTATGGTGATAAAAATTCTTGTCCTCTGTTGCAATTACCGCTTCTTTTAAATATTTAGGAATTTTATTTATTGAGACTTTTTCAAATTTAAAAGCAGTAAAAGTTTTAATAACTTCTCCATCAGAAGAATATATCGTTGTAACCGGATTAGGTTTAATATCTTCAAAATTTGAAATTGGAGGCAAAGAAGCTAAATATATATTAAAGGCCGCAATAGCAGCAAGCATTGCAGAAACGCACATTGAAAACAAACACAAAAAAATATTACGCTTTTTAGGTCCTCTTTTTGTAACTCTTTTTCTTCTAACACTATTCATAGCAACATATTATAGCAAAAAGTAAAAGTTGCAAGATAAAGCATATAAAACTCTATAAAATGTAACATTTACTTAAATAAAAATTGCTCCCCAGCAAGGGAGCAATTTTATTATTCCAATAAATATTTAGAATACAATTGTTAATTCTTCATTAGGATTCAATGCTGAAGAATTTGAAACAGAGGGAACGATTGTATACAATAATTCGTCCCCAATTTCATAAATTACTCCAAATGTACCTGAGATAACTGTTTTAACAATTCCGTATACACCTTTACCAAGAGTAACAAAGGAATTACCAAAACTTGCAACACCACGTCCTAAATGTCCCGTAAATGTTTCAACAAATGTATCAGACAATCTGTCACCGTATTCTTCTAATCCGTTTGCTGAAATATTAACAACCTGACCTACAGAACGTCCTGCAACGCCAACAGTTCTAGCTGCAGCTGTAAACGGAAGTCCTAAAATTCTTGCAAAAATATTTGGATTTTTTAAACAATCTGCTTTAGCGGAAGTCAACTCTTTCGGGAATTTAGCACAGCAGTCACCATTTTTAATTTCTGTAAATTTAACTGTAACAGAACCCGGATGCGTTCCAAGACCAGGTCTTTGTACAGTAACAACTTTACCATAAACAATAGAACCAGCAGGGAATGTTTTACCATCCACCATAACCTCTTCAGTTGTTTTAGCAGCAAATCTGTCACCAATATTTGAATGTTTAGCGTCAATCCTGTCTAACATTTTAACTTTTATTGCAACAGGAGCAGCCTTAAATGCATCTCCGACCAATTTTCCATTTGCGCCGTATTTTAATCTCAATTCACCAACTAAATTAGCAACTTGATGTCTTGATAAATATGGTGCTTCAAGTAAAGTTTTTTCATCAGGCAAATTATCAATTAAACCAGATGCAACAACTTCTTTTGTACAACCATATGCCCAAGTCGGAATATTTTCAATTTTCTTTCCATTTAATGTAGGCGCACTGCCATCATTGGTATATGGAACTTCAATTAGCTTAGCAACTGTTGCAAAAACTTCTGCCTTAGTGATTGCTTGGTCAGGCTTAAATGACTTATCCGGATAACCAATCATAACATCAGCTGCTGTTGCTTTTTTAATTTCTTCACTTGCCCAATATGAAGAAGTTACGTCAGTATATTTTTTTACAACACCGACACTTTTCATATTTAAACCTTCTGAAAGCATATAAGCCAATTCGGATCTTGAAATTGGCATTTTAATATCAAAATCCCTATCACCTTTTCTAACGCTCATAGCATTCAATAAATCTTTAGACCATGCATTAACATACATATTGTCTTTGTTTGTAAAACCAATTCTGTTCTTTTGTTTAAGAACCTTTCCACCAATTCTGTAAATACTATCTGCATCTTTAAATTCGGTAGCATCAGCATTCATCAAAGAAGGGTGAGCATAAACCTCAACTTTTTCCTGATTACAGCAGGGTTGTTTTGCCATAACAACAGCACATGTTAAAAACATAGCTAAAGTTACAGATAACACTTGCGTAGTTTTTCTCATAGCATACTCCTATTCTTAGTGCGGAATTATTTTCCTATAACACAGATTCATTATCTTACAATTAAAAAATATAGTCAAGAAAAAATGTAGAAAAAGCGACTACATAAGACTTTTGATATCATTATAAATTATAAGTGAAGCTTCTTGAATTAAATTCTTTGCACTCAAATCATTTTTTGGTCTTTTTACTAAAATAGCCGCAATATACTTTTTGCCGTTATTAGTATATATAATTCCAACATCACCAAGCATAGACGGAATATCACCAGTTTTATGCAAAACCATTGCATCCTTGGGTAATTTTTCTTTTAATAAATGACTATTCTTGGTATTTCCCAAATATTCTTTTAAAATATTTTTATATTTCACGTCAATATAATTCGGATTATCTATATTATACAATATCTTTGATATTTCTCTAGCAGTAGTCTTATTTTCGCCTTCCAAATCCGGGAACCATTCATGCATAGAAGTAACTTTTAAACCTATATTTCTCATGGCACGATTAAAAGCATCGACTCCGCCAATTTCATAAAGAAGCATATTTGTAGCCGAATTATCAGAATCGGTTATCATAATATTTGCAAGATAATCAAGAGAATATATATTTCCAACCTTGCTATATTGAAGGTTGCCTGAACCCGATGTTCTAAATTCTTCGCTAAAAACTCTCTTATCAGTAAGTTCGATTTTATGATTGGTATTTTTTGAACTATCAATTAATCGCATAAGCTCAAACGCAATAGGAATTTTTATTATACTTGCAGAAGAAAAAACTTTATCCGAATTAATCTCAAAACCAGCCCCGGTTGAATATTCCCATACAAAAACACTTGGCTCTAATTTTGGATATTTTTGAAACAAAGTTATCAACTTATTTTTAGTCTCTGTAAGTTCAGATAAAACCTGTATATCAGTAAATTCTTTAGATTTGTCAACTTTGGGAACAAGAAGACTTCTATCTAATAAATAAGAATTTTTAAGATAATCTCTTGTAGGATATACATAAGAAGACACATCAAGATTAAAATGTCTGTTATAAAATCTGTTTAAAAATAAAGGACAAAGGTAATTTTCATACATATAAGGACAAACATAATAACACCAAGCCCCTAAAAGAAACATTGCAAATAAGGTTGCAACAATATTCTTTCTTTTTATTTTTTTACCTTTTGAAAGCTTTTTTTTAACTTGCTTTAAGCCTGAATCACAGTATAAATGATTCTTTTCATACAAAGGCTCATAATGATATTTTTGATTATAATTATATTTTTTTAAAGGACTTGACAATACAACGTACCCAAAAAACTATCGACAAAAACAGTTTAAACAATATAAAAAAATTAAACATAATATAAATGTATGAAATAAAAAAAATACAACAAAAATTATGCTATACTTTAAAAAGATTACGGAGTACAAACTTATGAATATAGTTATATACAGTGAAAATAATGAATCAGAAATTGCGCAATTAATCGACACAATCGATGAAGTTGAAATTAGAAAATTTGAACTCAATGAACTCGAGAACTACAAACAATATAACCCTTCACTTTTAATATTAGATTTTAATTTGGAAAAAATCAGAGAATTTTGCGCAATAAGAAAACTAGAATGTAGTGTTTTAATTCCAACGGATGAAATACCTGAAAACTTCATAGTAAGAGCTTTAAGCTATGATTACATTAAAAAACCTCTCAACAAAACTGAATTAAATGTGAGAGTAAATGCACTTTTAAAAACTTTTGAAACAAAAAAAGAACTTGTAAAATCCGCAATATGTGATGAATTAACCGGACTATATAACAGAAAATATCTACACCACAGATTAGATGCCGAAATATCACGTTCAAAAAGATATGGGACACCCGTTTCCTGCCTATTGCTTGATATTGATTACTTTAAAATAGTAAATGATATGTACGGATATGACTGGGGTGATATTCTACTTAAAAAAATAGCCCAAATGCTAAGTGCATTAGTTAGAAAAGAAGATGTTTTAACCCGATACGGAGATGAAGAATTTATTGTAATATTGCCCGAAACAACAGAACAACAAGCAATGATTTTTGCGGAACGCTTTAGAAGCGATGTTGAAAAAATGGAATTTATACCTGCAAACGAAGAAGAACGCCATCCGATAACTATATCAGGCGGAATTGCATCTTTCCCTTGCGATGGTGATATAGAAGAAAATTCAAATACATTAATAAGATACGCAGAACACGCACTTTATAATGCGAAACAATCAGGTAAAAATAAAATAATTGAATTTTCAAAAATGAATTTAGGTTGTTAGAATTAACCTGACTAAACTATTTAAAAAGTTACTAAAATGCTAAAAAATTCTTATATGAAATTTTTTAGCATTTTATTTTTAACTATTTTACTATTTATGAATAGTGCTTTTTCAAGCACAATAATACCTAATCTTGATTTTTTTAATAATTTCAATGATAAATTTTTAATTGGATATATATCAAAAGCACTTGAAAATAACCATGAACTAAAACAAACAAATCATATAGTAGAACAATACAGGCTTGAAATTAAAAATTCATTTTCAAAAGAATTACCACAGCTTTCAGTTGGAGCAAATTACCTTGGGACACATTTTCCTAACGGAGATATGAATATTTTTCTTAACAAAAATTCCTTTATTTTACCCTTTCAAGCAAGTTATGAGCCTGATTTTTTACTTAAAAACAGAGATAAAACAAAATCAACAAAAAAACTGTACCAAGCAGAACTTGCAAAACAAAAAAACGTTTATATTTCACTCCTGAGTGATGTTGCAAGCGGATATATTAACATCTTACTATATGACAATTTAATAAAAAAACAACTTGAAATTTTAAATAATGACAATAAAAACCTTACAAAAATTGAAAAAAAATTTTTACTCGGTGTAATTAGTTCAACAGATTTGAATGACGCCAAAAAAGAAAACACAACTCAAAAAACAATTTATGACAACCTGATAAAAAACAGAAAAACAATCATAAATAATTTTTGCCTTTTAATAGGAGAAAGTGCCAATAACTCAAAAGATATACAAAGAGGTAAATTAGACAATTTTGAATATTTAAAAACTATTCCCGAAACAATAGACAGTAATATCATTTATAATCGCCCTGATTTAATTGAAATAGAAAACAGACTAAAAAGTGCAAAAATTGATATAACTGTAGCTAAAAAAGACTTTTTTCCATCATTTAAATTAAACGGCTTTTTAGCATTTGACACAGCCGGAAGGGGAAATTTTTTTGCTTGGGAGTCATCTTTTGCATTTTTAATTGCAGGCTTAACACAAGATATTTTTACAGGCGGAAGAAAAATTACTAACTTAAAAATTAAAAAAGCCCGTTTTGAAGAGCTCATGGAAACCTATAAACAAAGAGATCTTAATGCCATAAAAGAAATAAATAATGCACTAAACATAATAAAATACGACAGAATAACCGAAAATAACGCAAAATATCAAGTTTTTCTCGAAGAAAAAAATTGCAAAAATTCAAACAAAAAATTAAACAGAGGAACTATATCAGAAATTGATTTTTTAAAATCAAAAAATACTCTAAATCAAAAACAACAACTTTTAGCAAGTGCTAAAGCATCCAGATTAATCAATTACATAACTTTATATAAGGCTTTAGGCGGACAATTATGAAAAAAAATATACTGATAATTCTTATAATTATAACTTCTTTTATAATCCTAACAACTTTTGCCTTAATTATATTCAGAAAAAAATCAAACATAATAGAAACTTTTGGAAATATTGAAATAAGGCAAGTAGATTTATCCTTTCAGGTTTCGGGAGTAATTGACAAATTATATAAAGAAGAAGGAGATTATGTAAAAAAGGGGGATTTAATTGCAACAATAGATAACAGAGATTATATAGCAAATTACAAAAAGGCAATTTACCTTGAAAAAAGCTCGCTTGCTCAGGCAAAAGATGATTTATCCAAATTTGAAAGAAACTATCCTCTATGCTCAGATGATACAATCTCAAAAGAAGAATGCACCGCACTTTTAAACAAAAAAGATTATTCAAAAGCAAAATACAAAGAAAATGTCGCAAACAGAATTTATCAAAAAAACCAATTAGATTACACAAAACTATATGCTCCGCAAGACGGCATTATAACAACAAGGGCACAAGAAAAAGGAGCGTTTGTAAATGCTTCTCAAATAGTTTTTGTAATGAGTTTAAATAATCCCGTTTGGGTAAGAACTTATATAAAAGAAACTGATTTAGGTAACATTAAATACGGTCAAAAAGCACATGTATACACAGATACAACCGATCCAAAAACAAAAAAGAAAAAAGAATATACAGGGTACATAGGCTACATTTCTCCCGTCGCTGAATTTACTCCAAAAACAGTACAAACAGAGGATTTAAGAGTTGATCTTATGTATAGAATAAGAGTTTACATATATGAAACCGATAAATTTTTGAGACAAGGAATGCCCGTTACTATAAAAATCAATCCCAATGAGGCAAGTTAATGATAAACTGTATTGAAATAAACAATCTGACAAAAACTTATGACAATCATGATGTTTTAAAAAACATAAATCTGAAATTAAAAGACAAAAAAATAATTGCACTGCTCGGAGCTGACGGCTCAGGAAAAACAACGCTTTTAAGGCTAATTATAGGACTAATCTGCCCCAGTAAAGGTAACATTATAACTTTAAATTTAAATCCCGTATCAAATAAAAACGATCTTGTTAAAATAATAGGCTATATGCCCCAAAAATTTGGTCTATACGAAGATTTAACCGTAATCGAAAATTTAAAATTATATTCAAAATTAAAAAAAGACGAAAGCAATTTTGACGAATTGCTTGAATTCACTAAATTAAAACCTTTCAAAAAAAGACTTGCAGGAAAACTCTCGGGCGGAATGAAACAAAAACTCGGACTAGCCTGTGCTTTAATAGGAAAACCAAAACTTTTAATTCTAGATGAACCATCTGTCGGAGTTGATCCTATTTCAAGAGTGGATTTGTTGAACTTAGTTAAAAAAACCATTGATGAAAACACAAGTGTTATTTGGTCAAGCTCCTATTTGGATGAAGCTTTTAATTTTGATTTAAGCATTATTTTAGATAAAGGAAAAATAATTTTCGAAGGTTCTACGCTCACTCTTGGAGATAATTTAGATAAATTTGAAGAAAAAATCATAAATTTAATGGGTGGCTACAAACAAAAACCCTCTGAAATAGCAAAAAACTACCATGTTCAAGAATTCAAAGAAAATTGCAGAGTATTAGCCGAAAACTTATCTAAACAATATGGTAATTTCTGGGCAGTTAAAAACAACTCTTTTTGTATTCAAAAAGGCGAAATTTTTTTTTTTTTTTGGCCAAATGGAGCGGGTAAATCGACAACTTTTAAAATGATGTGCGGTTTAATTAAACCCACAAAGGGAAAAGGCTACGTGATGGGAATTGACGTTGCTCAAAACCCTGAAAAAGCAAGAAGCTATCTTGGATATATGGCACAAAAATTTTCACTTTATTCGCGATTATCCGTTCTCGATAATTTAAATTTCTTCTCGGGTATATATGGACTTTTTGGAAAAGATAAAAAAGAAAAAATAAACAAAATTATAGAAGTTTTTGAACTTGAAGAATATAAAAATACAATAACATCACTTTTACCATTGGGTTTCAAACAAAGATTATCCCTAGGATGTGCCTTAATCCATCAACCACCGGTTTTATTTTTAGACGAACCTACTTCAGGAGTCGATATTATTCAAAGAAAAGAGTTTTGGACACACATAAAAGCACTTTCAAAAATGGGTGTAAGTGTACTTGTCACAACGCATTTTATGGATGAAGCACAATTTTGCGATAATATAAGTCTTTTCTATAACGGAGAAATTATAGCACTCGACACCCCTCAAAACCTTATTAAAAAAGCAAACGCAAAAAATATGAACGAAGCTTTTTTTAACCTGATAAAAGGAGTGAAAAAACAATGAATATTTACTTTGCACTTATTCAAAAAGAATTTTATCAAATTATAAGAGATTTTTCCAGTATACTTATAGCATTCATTCTACCGCTGATAATTCTTATTTTGTACAGATACGGCGTAAATTTAGACACTGTTAAAATAACACTCGGAATAAAAAACGATGACATAAATCCAAAATTATCAACATTAATAAATTCTTTTGATCACAGTGATTATATAAAAACCCAATATTTTTTTGACAAAAATAAAATGTATAAAAAAATACAAAACTCTTATCTTAAAGGGGCAATAATTTTTCCTAATGATTTTACAAAAAAACTCATAAAACAAAATAATGCAGATGTTTTTGTAATTACAGACGGATCGGAAGCAAATCTTGCAAATTATGTTCAAAACTATTGTTCTGAAATAGTAAAAAACTGGCTTATTAATTCATCTGATTTTAAATATCAAACTTCAAAAGACCTAATTTCCGCAGATAACAGATTTTGGTACAATCAAGACATAAATTCGCACCTTTTTATCTTACCTGGATCACTTGCAATTACAATGAACTTAATAGGAATGCTTCTTACCGCTCTTGTTATTTCAAGGGAATGGGAAAGAGGAACTATTGAATCACTTTTTGCAACCAATATTTCAAGAATGAATTTTGTTATGGGAAAATATATCCCATATTTTATTTTAGGAATGTTATCTTTAGCATTTAATGTTTTTTTATGCATAAAAATTTTTCAAATTCCCTTTAAAGGAAATATTTTAATTTTGTTTTTTGTAGGAGGATTATATTTATTTTGTTGCCTTGGAGTTGGTCTTGCAATAAGTTCATCCTACAAAGAGCAATTTTCATCATCTCAAATGGCACTTTCTTTTGGACTTTTACCTGCATTAATGTTATCAGGACTTATTTATCCGATTTCTTCCATGCCAGTTATTTTTCAATATTTAACCATGATTTTACCTCCCAGATATTTTATAATTTTTATCCAAAGCGAATTTATGGCAGGAACAATTCCAAAAATTGTAATTATAAATTCAATTTTTATGAGTATTTTAGGAACATTATTATTCCTTTTGGTATACAAAAACATAAATTTGAGGCTTGAAAAATGCAAAATACCCTCATAAGAATAAAAGCAGCAATTAAAAAAGAGTTTCTTGCAATTTTTAAAGACCCCAAAAATAGAGCCTTAATTATTTTTCCGCCAATAATCCAGCTATTTATTTTTGCTCATGCCATAACCCTTGAAGTAAGAAACATAGATGTTTCAGTTCTTGACTATTCCAACACACAATATTCAAGAGAACTTGTTTCAAGATTTTATAATTCAAAATGGTTCAGAAAAATACACTACAGAAAAACCCTAAAAGAACTCAAAAATGACATAGATTTAAAAAATTCGCAACTTGGAATAATAATTCAAAATGATTTTGCAAAAAAAATTAACGAAAAAACTCCAACAGAAATTCTGATTATAACAGATGGAAGGCAAACAAACTCTGCAAGCATAATTTCAGGATATGCAAGCCAAATAATAGGAATATACAACAGCGAACTTGAAAAAAAATTAAACATCAAAAAAACACAAATTAATGTTATTACAAGAAATTGGTTTAACCCAAATATAGAATATAAATGGTTCTTAACGGTAAGTATGATTGTTATGTTATCCCTTGTTTTAAGTTTGCTTTTAAGTGCATTATCCATTGCAAGAGAAAGGGAGCTGGGAACTTTTGAGCAACTTATGGTAAGCCCTTTGAATAATGATGAAATATTAATTTCAAAAACCATACCGCCTTTAATTGTAGCACTTATTTCAAGTGGAATTATTACTTTAATAGTTGTCTATGTTTTTAAAGTACCTTTTTCAGGTTCAATTATTTTATATCTGATTTCCACGTTTATTTCATTATTTTCTATAATAGGAGTCGGGCTTTTTATATCATCTCTTGCTTATACTCAACAACAGGCAATTTTAGGAGTTTTTGCATTTCAAATGCCTGCGGTGCTGTTATCAGGATTTGTTTCACCAATCGAAGACATGCCAAAATTTTTTCAATACATAAGTTCACTTAACCCCCTAAGGTACTATATGCTTATAATTAAGGGGATATATTTTAAAAATATGGATATTATAACAGTATTTAAAAATTTAATCCCGTTAATTATTATTGCAATAATCACGCTTTCGGTTGCAAGGTGGAGTTTTAAAAGAAAAATGGAATAAAAAAGAGGTGATGAAATCACCTCTTTTTTATTCCGAAAACCAAGTTTTTACTGATTTTCATCTTTAGTTGCTTCATACCAAGAGTATAAAGAATAAAACGGATTGTTATCAAATGTTCTTGCTTTGCCCACAAATCTATTTGCATAAACTCCAACATCTGTTGTATTAGCATACATTCTGAGTCTTTCAGTTGGTGTCAGAGTTGTAGTATCATAATCATTCAAAGAATATCCATTTGTAGTCTTAGTCTTGCCACCAACTTTCGTTGAACTTGATAAAGACGCATAACCATTTCCCGAACGTCCGCTTTCTGTAATATCTCCTGATGTTTGTTTGAATGATACTACACCTGTTCCTTCATTTATTCTATAAGAACTTGCTTGAACAGATTTTCCACCTGCATTTGTTACAGTCTGTTTTCCTTTTGAAATATGATTACCAAAAACAGTTGTTTTATCTGTTTCAACACTCGTTATTGTGGAACCATCTGCATTTTTAGTTGTGGCAGTTGTTGTTGTCTTATGAGAGCCGAGACTACCAAATTTTTCATTAGTTTCTACTGTTTTTCCAGTAGTTCCTTTAGCAGGTGCTTCAGTCGTTTTTATATTTCTTGTTGTGCCATTTTTATTATAAGAAGTTATTTCAGTAGTAGTAACTCCATTTTGAGTAGTTTTAACAGTAGTTTCTTTAAGATAACCATTTGAATCGTAGACTTTTGTTGTTTCAGCTCCATTACTACCTTTTTCTGTTACTTCATAACCAGATGAAGTCTTTTTAGCATTAGGATTAGATTTTAATCCTTCCAAATTTTCGGCTGCCGCATCTGCTTCTGCTTTTCTTTGAGCTTTTCCTGCTTTTGAAAAACGACTTCTGACTCTTTCAGCTAAACTTGTTCCATTTGAATCTTTTCCAAAATTATCAATTTTTTGTTGTACATTATCTGCAAATTGATTAACTTTTGTCCTTCCCCAAGATTGAAATTGGGTAAATTTTTCACTTAAATAAGTACTAAAACCATTACTTTTTATACCTTCATATGCATTTTTTATGCTTCTGCCAATATTTGAAACTTTATTTACAGCGGCTTTTGCAACAGCTCCCATATTTTTTCCAGTTTCATTAATTGCTGTTTTTACTATCTGACCAACAGTTTCCCCACTTCTAATTGTATTAACCGTCATAGAACCACCGCTTAATTGGCTCTTTAATAAACTTCCTGCACCCTTGAGCCCAACAACCGATGCACCTGCTTGGAATGAACCGCTACCAATATTTTCCCACGCATACATAGCTTCAGCATCCGATGTTGCATTACTTGCAATAGATGCAGCTTGAACCACTTGGCCAATTCCACTAACTAATCCTTTAGCAGCAAAAAAGCCCATTGCCAAAGGACCAACAACAGGAACGCAACATAAAGCAACCATTCCTATAGTTTGTACAGGATTTTTAATAGCCCCCGTAACCATATTCAAAAGTGATTTTCCAACGCCATTAACTGCGCATTTAGCTTTTTCCCAAAAAGAAATTTGACCATCATCCGCGCCATCAACACATTCATAGCCATAATAATCGTTTTCAGTACCACTACTTTGAAAAACCGACTGAGAAGAAGTTGAAGAATTTGCAATCATATTTTGCGCAACTAATTTTCTTCTTTGAGCTGCAGTATATTCGTTGTTTATAGACTGAAACTCCATACTACTAATGTAACCTGACATTTTGTGTGCATCCTCCCTATAAAAATAAACCCCTATATTTTTATAAAGTTTTTTTTAATCTTAAAATTGCCCTTCACAACTTAAAAAAACAAAATTTATTAACTTTTATTAACAAATTAGCCAAATTGAGGAATAACTTTTTTTAAATCTATATGTAAAATAATAAAAAAGGAGAGATTATGAAAAAATACATCTGTAAAGTTTGCGGCTATATTTACGACCCAAAAGAAAACAATAACATTGAATTTGAAGATTTAAAAGACGATTGGGTGTGCCCTATTTGTCATGTATCTAAAGAAGAATTTTCTGAAGTGCTCTAAATTTAAAAAAATAATTATAGCAAATTTATTTATTTTCTGCTTTTATTATATACGGCGGAAGCAAATACCATGTTAGTAGAAAATAACACATACCTTAATTTTAAATCACACAAGGATTTCAAAAAAGAACCTGAGCAAAAACAGCTTCAAATAAAGCCATTAGCAGGTGCAGTTATTGGAGCAGGTGTTGCAATGGTTGCGTCTGCAAAATTATTTAAGCACTCTATCATACCTGATACCAGCAAACTCAAAAAATCAACCTTGAGAGATGTAACTGAAATGCTCTTAATGGCAGGCGGGGCCAATGTTGGAGGTGTTGTTGCAGGCTCAATCAATGCTACAAAAAAAGAAAAAAAGAAAAAATATAAAGAAGCAATGTTCCAAATAATGAACACATCAATTCCTATGCTAATGGTAACGGGTGCAATAAAAACTTGTGAAAGCATTAAATCCCTTAATAAAAATTCAACTAAAATCATTGCTTCAATTATAGCCATGCTATCAGGGGCAATGATAGCAACGGGTATTACAAATGCAACCAAAAAAGAAGGCGAACCCGAAAGAAAATATACAATAAAAGATTCTCTTGCAAATTTCGACGACATAGTTGCAACCATAAAATTAGGATTTAAAAAAATCGCAGAAATCATACCCGTTGACATCCTGCTTCCTATAATATACATATACAATGGTTATCGTTCCGGAAGCAAAGAATAGTTTTGATATTATTTTTTTGTGATATAATCCCTTATGTCAATAATAACGGGATTAAATTATGGAAAAATTTTACGCAACTACAGCAATAGATTATGTTAACGGTGCTCCTCACATAGGTCATGCCTATGAAAAAATTTTAACAGATGTCATTGTAAGACATTTTAGCCAAAGAGCAGATGATACCTATATGTTAACAGGTACTGATGAACATGGTATTAAAATCCAAAAAACATCCTCTGCAGCCAATATAAACCCAAAGGAATTTTGCGACACAAATGCTAAAAAATTTATGGACTGCTGGAAGCTGCTCGATATAAATTATTCTCAATTCATCAGAACAACAGATGATTACCATAAAAAAACCGTTCAAAAAATATTCAAAAAACTTGTTAAAAAGGGAGATATATATAAAAATTCATACACAGGACTATATTGTTCAGGCTGTGAAGCTTTTTTAGCAGAAAAAGATTTGGATGAAAACGGATGTTGCCCCATTCACAAGAAAAAACCCGAACAAGTATCCGAAGAAAATTATTTCTTTAAATTAACAAAATACAAAGATGCTATTTTAAAACATATAAAACAAAATCCTGATTTTATTATTCCTGATTTTAGAGCAAATGAAGTTATAAACCAACTTGAAAACATTGAAGACATCTCTGTTTCAAGAGCAAAATCCAGTGTAAATTGGGGAATAGATGTACTTGATGACGAGCAACAAGTTATATATGTTTGGATTGACGCTCTTTCAAACTATATAACGGCACTTGGATACGACACAGAAAATCCATCGGAAAAATTTAAAAAATATTGGCCAGCAGATGTTCAAATTATCGGAAAAGATATTTTAAAATTTCATAGTATATATTGGCTTGCAATTTTAATGGCGCTTGAACTTCCCCTTCCAAAACATATTCTAGCTCATGGCTGGATTACAATCGATGAAGCCAAAATGTCAAAATCGCTGGGAAACGTTGTTTCGCCCGAAAACGTTATGAAAGCTTATGAATTAACAAATCCTGATGCTTTTAGATACTATATGGCAACAGCAGCACCTGTAGGTCGTGACGGCAATTATTCGGATTTAGATTTTAAAGAAAAAGTTAATGCACATCTTGCAAATTCAATGGGCAACCTTTTAAACAGAACATTATCCATGCTTGTTAAATATTTTGAAGGAGAAATTAAGCCTGAATTTATCAAAACTTCACCGCTTTTTGATGAAGCAGTTAAAACCATTCAAGAAGTAAAACATCATTTTGATTATTTTGAAGTTCAAGAAGCAAGTTTAAAAATCAATGAACTTATTGATAGAACAAATAAATTTGTAACAGATAATGCCCCCTGGACACTTGCAAAAGAAGAAAAAATGGAACAATGCGGAAATGTTTTATATACAGTACTGGAGATTATGTGTATAATATCATCTCTAATATATCCCTATTGCCCAAACATTGCAAATTCAATGGCAAAACAACTAAAATACGATATCAACACAAAATTGGACAACATTAAAATCGGTAATATAAAAGAAGGTAAATTAATTTCAAAAGAAGAAATTATCCCTGTATTTTTAAGAATAGACAGTGAACTTGCAGACAAAAAAAATAAATCATAAACTTATATAATGTTTTATAAGTTCAACAATACTTTCATATTGATTTATAACAAAAACAACTGCAATAGAAACCACAAGTCCAAATATAGCCTTCGATAAATCTTTTATTAAATATTTATATACTTTCTTCTCGGTGATAAAGCGCAACCTATTGTATAACGCAATTTCTCTACCAGCTAACACCCCTAAAAATACCCAAGTAGTTGACATTGGAATATTATTTACATTTTGAAAATATAAAAGAATTAATGCATATACACAATCTATAATAGTTGCACTTCTAGGATCTTGAGTATTTGTTTTTAATTTAACTATATTTTGAATTTCACCACCCCGTTTATAACACAATATAAAAAGTAAAGCCAAAAATACCGACAAACTGAGAATTAATTGAAACAATGTTAATTTTCTAGGTAGATATATAAACAATACAGCTCCATCCTGCAATAACCAAGCACTCCATAAAAAAGCAGTAGAAAGCCATTTTGCAACAATCCAAGGTGTTGAAATCGGTTTATTTTTCATATATAGAAATATTTTTTCAACTCTGCGTGCAATAAAGAAATATAAAACCAACGAAACAATTAAAGCTGATACATAACCAACAAAAGACTTTGTAATCATTAAACCAATAACCGTGTTTGACGAAAAAACACTTACAATTAAAAAAGCAGTTGCAACAGGAATACCCTTTTTTGTTAAATATAAAAGCACCAACGGGGGTAATATATGCCACCAATAAAACGTTTGAGCATGCGGAATTCTATCTAATCTTCCAAAAGCCATATCCCCATCATTTACAATCCAACCGATTGTAAAAGTTAAAACCATAACAAAACTAACATAAAGCCATATCTGCCAGACGGGTCTATTTTTTGTAGTATTTAAAAAAGTACCCAAGGTTTGTATTGCATCATTTGAAACACAAGCATAAAGGGACAATAAAAACCCGATAATCATAAATATGAAGCTTGGTGTAATTTCTATCATAAAACCTTCAAAATAAATTATACATCAAATGAATTCATTATTTCATCGCTTGCTTCAAAATTTGAATAAACATTTTGCACATCATCATGTTCATCCAGTTTTTCCAAAAGAAGAACTACCTTCTTTGCAATATCTACGTCAGTCACTTCATTAGAATTAGATGGAATTCTTGTAAGTTCCGAGCTTTTTAATTTATAACCCAACTTTTCCAATCCTTCTGCTGTCATTTGCAAATTTTCGGTTGTTGTTTTAATTTTATAATCACCATCTTCCTCATCTTCCCATACATCCATAGGATCAAATTCCATACAATCTTCAAAAAGTTTATCAAAATCAAACATTTTAACTTCTTCTTTAGAACGTTTATTGACTTCAACAGGCTTATCAATTGAAATCAACCCGCAAGGCTCAAATATCCATCCCACACAACCTGTTTCGCCCAAATTTCCACCGAATTTAGTAAAATAACTTCTGATATCTCCTGCTGTTCTATTTCTGTTATCGGTTGCCGCTTCTATAAATATAGCGACTCCGCCTGCGCCATAACCTTCATAAGTAATTTCTTCGAAATTATCACCCTGAGCATTTCCACAACCTTTATCAATAGCTCTTTTTATTGTATCATTTGGAAGCCCGCCGGCTTTTGCTTTTTCAACAGCGGTTCTCAATCGAAAATTACCGTTTAAATCCCCGCCACCAATTTTTGCAGCTATAATTATTTCTCTTGAAAATTTTGCAAAATTAGCACCTCTCAGTGCATCAGTTTTTGCTTTTTTATGTTTTATATTTGCCCATTTTGAATGCCCTGACATATTCAGTTCCTTATCTTATCTTTTTCTTAATTAAAACACAGGAATAATGAATTATCAAGAATTAAAGACTTACAATAAACATCTCAAGCAAATTTTCTATATAAATCCATAGTATTTCATGGTATTCTTAATAAGAAAGGTTACTTTTTACCATGCAAAATGAATTATCAAGAATAGATTATATAAGAGAATTAATAGCAGATTGCAGATATAATGACGCTATGGAGATATTATCCATTGCAACCGAAGAAGAACCTGACAACATTGATTACAACTATGAATTAGCCAGAATATTTATGGAGTTGGGTAATTACGCATCGGCAATTTCTAATTTAGAATTAGTAACAGAAAAAGTAAGAAATCACCTGCTTTTTTATATGCTGGGTGAAGCCTATCAGGCAGACGAACAAATAGATAAAGCAATAGGAGCATATTTAAAATCCGTTATGCTAAATGAAAAATTTGCACCAAGCTATAAAAAATTAGGAGTACTTTTTCTTGGCAGAAACGATAAAATCTCTGCCGTTGAATATTTTGAAGACTACCTGAAATTAGACATACCGGAAGATGAAAAAAAATCGGTCAGAAAAATTTTAGATAGGATTAAAAAATGACAAAAGAAGTAAAAATTTACACACTTGACTATTGCCCTTTTTGCCAAAAAGCAAAGATGTTTTTAGATGAACACAAAGTGAAATTTGAAGAAATCTCTTGCGAAGAAAATGAAGATGAAATGAGAGAAAAACTCACAAAAAAATACAATCTTCCCTATCTTGCCACATTTCCTCAAATTATAATTGATGGCAAAAATATTGGCGGCTATACGGATTTAGTTGAAAAATTTCAAAATAATGAAATTTCTTTTAATTAAAGATATTTTTTAATATTAGAAGTTATGGCAGATTTAGCTAATAATCCTACCATAACTTCCTTTACAACGCCATCTTTAAAAATTAAAACACTTGGAAGAGCAGATATTCCATATTCCTTGGCTGTAGCCATATTTTTATCCGCGTCTATTTTAACAAATTTAACGTTATCTTTAAATTCACTCTGTAATTGTTCTAATACTGGAGCAAGCTTTCTGCAAGGTCCGCACCAAGGAGCCCAAAAATCAACAATCACAGGAATATCTGATTTAATTACAGTTTGTTCAAAATTATTATCATTTATTTCTAAAATTTCACTCATGAAAAACTCCTTATTTTCTTGTATGATTATACCATGGATATTGATAAAATTTTTTCTATACTAAAAAACGATTTTGACAAAAATCATCTGGAACATAGCGAATTTGTGGACTTTATGGAAAATGTAAAAGATCCGTATTTAGTTCTAATTTGTTGCATTTTATCTTTAAGAACAAATGACAAAACTACAATCAAAGCAACAAAAAGAATGCTTGAACTAGGAAAAACTCCTGAAGAAATTTCAAAATTAGATATTGAAACGTTATCAAAAGCAATTTATCCTGTCGGTTTTTATCAAAATAAAGCCGAACAAATAATTAACCTTTCAAAAATTCTCATTAAAAATTACAATTCAAAAGTTCCTGATTCGATTGATGAACTAATTAAATTTAAAGGTGTCGGAAGAAAAACCGCCAACCTCGTTATGACAAAAGGATTTAATAAACCTGCAATATGTGTTGATGTTCATGTGCACAGAATTTCAAACAGATTAGGATACGTTAAAACCAAAACACCTGATGAAACAGAATTTGCTTTAAGAAAAATTCTTCCCAAAAAATATTGGATTGATTTTAATACACTCCTTGTTACACTTGGTCAAAATATCTGCAAACCGCAAAAACCAAAATGTAAAGATTGTTCAATATCAAAATTCTGCGCTAAAAACATCGACTAAATTTTAATGTCATTTATAACTTCATCAAGATGTTCTATATTAGCAGATATTATATTACTGTTTTTAACCCTAAATACAAGTTTTCTATAACATCCGACCGTTACAACTTTATCATTTAAAAGATTTGATATAAATTCTTGAGCTGCAATATCATCAACCTCTCTTGCGGTTTTATAAAGCTCATGAACTTGAGTTAACATAAATTCTTCATGAGACAGTGCCGTTGAAAATATATCAGAAACATTTATCCAATCAACTGAAGGTTCTTCAATTTTTGAAAAAGTTAATTTCTCATCTCTTAAAATTATATAATCATAAATTTTTTGTGCACAGTCTAATTTTTCAGATGCTTTATGTTTCATAAACTTCGAAAAACCGCACATTGCAATTTCATCAAAATATGTAGACATAGCAAAATATAAATACGCACTATAAAATTCATGATTGATTTGTTTATTAAATGCTTGTATCAATTTAGTTTCCATCTTAAAGCCCCTTATATTTCAGTTTTTGTTAACCAACCACCATCTTTATTGCAATATAATCTAATATAAAAACCTTCACTGCAGTTACATTTAATTACCATTTCGGGAGTTTCACCGGCTTTTAAAAACTTCTTCTTTGTATATTTCTTATCTTTTGAAATAGCCTCAATAAATTCAATATGATGTTCATCGGTCATTCCATGATTAATTTTTACAGTTATAATTTTTGACCCGTCATTATTTTCAACTGTTTCAACATGTGCAAAATGTGCATTTTCGCTTGTTGCTTCATGTTCAACTAAAAGTTTCATATCTTGCCCGCAACAAACCAAAGTGCCCATTCCTTCATGATCAATCTCTACAAGATTATTACAAATTTCACACCTGTAAAGCTCTAATAATTTTGTCATTTTTTTCTCTCCTTTAATTTATCTTGTTAAATTTTTGCACAGGATAAAATTAAAAAAAATTAGCAACTTTGGTTAATTCTAAACAATTTTAAAAAATATGATATAATACAAACATAATTTACGGAGATTGATATGGCTCGAATACTAATTTCAATGAAAGATAATTTTTTAAAAACAATAGATGAACTTGCAAATAAAGAACAAAGAACTCGCTCAGAATTTGTCCGAGAAGCGTTAAGAGAATATATCAAAAAATCTTCAAGAATAGCCCCAAAAAATGCTCAAAAAAATGCAGATATCCTTGAAAACTTACTTGAATAAATTACATCGCCCTATATTTTGCAAGACTTATCAAATATACTTGAAGTTCTAAAGGTTCAAGAGAAACAGTTATTTTATTTTTTTCAATTTTAGCTTGCTTTTTGGCATTAATTATTGAAAATAAATAATCTTTTTTCAAATAGTCTGACTTAACAGTTACGTTTTGATTATTATTTTCGTCCAAAGAACCAATTACAATTAATTCTCTATCGAAATTTTTAATTTTATATCCAAAAACTTTATCATTATTGGTTTTTAAAAGCGAAAACATCCCGTCTTTTATTAAAGATGCATTTCTTTTTTTAAAATCTATTGCTTTTAAATATTGATTTTTTAAATCAGGATAATTACCCGCCGGTCTTGCAGATAAATTAAAAATATCAAACATGCCTGAATGAACAAAATAATATTCATCATCCGTATGAGTTCTTCTGGCTTTTTTGTTTTCATAAGAATACGTGAAATCATCGCCTGTTGAAAAACCGTCAAGAAAATAAGCGTTTTGCTTCAATGTAGCATTTAACCACAAAACCATATTCCAATAATTCTTACCCCTAAGTATCGGAGCTTGCTGATCATGTGTTGCAATAGCAGTCATAATTGAAACATTTTTATTGTTTTTTAAAATTTTTAAATTTTTTTCAATATTCAAATCAAATTCTTTTTTTGTTTTAATGTTTTTAAAATTACTCCAAGAACCGTAATAACAATCAAAACCAGCAGATAATAACTCATCAATTGTTGCATAATGCCCTATTATACCTAATGCAGGATTTGTCCAATCGGGACTTGCTTCTGCTAAAAACAAAAAATCATTATTCTTGTTTCTTGCATAATCAATTATATTTTTCCAAAAAACATATGGTTTTATCGCAGCAACATCAGCTCTAATTCCATCAAAACCCAAATTTTGAACTAAATCAACAAAACTTTTAAAATTATTCAAAATATCTTCATTTAAAATTCTATTTCTATTATAAATCCTAAATAAACGCACATCTGTCCAATCTGCAGGTGCATAAGTCTCATTATTTCTGTCTTTTAAAAACCAGGAAGGCTTTTTTAAACTTAAATCAAAAGAACCGCAACTCGGGAGATCAACTATTACCTTAAATCCTAGGCTATGAGCATAATTTACAAAATCTTTTGCCTCATCGTATACTGAAATTTCGTTTGTTTTATCGTCTAAAAAAGGGCTAATTTCAATAAAACTGTCCATTGCATACAATGAACCTGCCGTTCCCAAGGCCTTCAGTTTACCTGTTTTTGTAATAGGAAGAACGTAAAGCGTATTTATCCCTTCATCTTTCAGATTCTTTAATCTTTCTTTAGCGTTAATAAATGTTCCGGGTATGTCTCCGTCATCAATATCAATAATTCCATCTGAATTTTTATCCACTGCACCAAAATTTCTTATATTTATTGCATAAATTATCGCTTCATTATTATTAAAAAGCTCTCTTATACTATTATTTTGATTTTGTGCAAAAGCAGAAAAACAAAATAAAAATAAACTAACCAATCCGATAATAATTCTAACTCTTTTCATAATATAAAAGTATATAGTAAAAATAATTTATTGTATAATTTATAAGTAGTATGTTTAAGTACGGGGTCTTATGAAAAAATTTTATAATATTTTTAAAAACGAAGACATTTTTCATTCCTCAAAACCTGCAGCAATAAGTGCTTTTCTATTAGTAGCAATAATTTTAACTGCATTGTTGTCTATCAGATATTATCTTTATCAAAATATAATTTCAAATGGAATTGCCCAGAAAACAATATATGCAAAAAATAGCTTTGAAGTTGTAGACAAACAAAGAACAGAACTAATAAGACGCGAGGTTGCAAATAAAATACGTCCAGTTGTAGCGCCTGTTGAAGGAGATTACATAAAAATCGACTTACAAAAAGTAATAGATGACATTGAAAGAATAAAAAAAGAAAAAACAACCTATCAAACAAAACAAAAAGAACTTTTTGATTTACTTGAAATCAACGATACGGAAAGAAAAAACAAAGCAATAGCATTTATTTTATCCACATCGGAAGCAAACTTAACCTCAACGTTTACAAATACAAAATATATTCTAAGCGAACTACTCAATATAGGCTTTTTCGACACCGATGTATCAAACTTTATAACAGACAGTTACATTGACAAAACACTCGGAGTACATGTTAAAAAAAATCAATATCCTTTAATCATTGGTTTAATCGAACACAGTGTCATTCCAAACCTGATAATCGATGAATATGCAACGGAGATTGCTCGCAAAAATGCAAAAAATGCAGTAAAACCTTATGTAGTATCATTCAAAAAAGGAGATAAAATACTAACTCTGGGAGAAAAAGTAACCCAACTTAAAAAAGATGCCCTAAAACAATCAGGTTACAATGCTTTTGAACTCAACAGAGAAGGAGTAATTGGTATTTTTGCCCTAGTATGTCTTTCTATGTATTCACTTATGCTATACATAAAAAAATACGAAAAAAAATATTACACACCTCGTTATATGTCTTATGTTGCAATGTCATCAATAATTCTAACCTACATTTGTATTTTAATTTCCAATTCAAGTTATATATCAAATTATCTTATGCCTTTTGTAGCTTTTACAATGATACTTGCAATTTTCACTAACCCTATTTTGTCATTTTTAGTTTCAATATTAATGCTTGGAATACTCTCTGTTACCCTGTTTTTTGACTCACAAATTTTTTATGTATTTATTTGTGCAATTTTATCTTCAAGTTACCTTGTCTCCAAAATGTCTTATTCAAAAAGATTCGATATTATATGGTGTGGAATTCAAGTCGGCATTGTAATGTTTTTTGCAATGTTTTTTGTTTCTTTATTTGAAGTTCAAACTGAAGCATTTACAAGACTAACTCATTTTCACACCCAAAATCCCATACTAGGAATAATTAACGGACTTATTTCATCTATGATTGCAATGTTTTTAATTCCAATAATTGAAAAAATATGTAAAATTGTATCCCCCTATGCTCTAATAGAACTTGCCGACCAAAATCAAGAACTTTTATCCAAAATGAGAAGCTCGGCTCCTGGAACTTTTCATCACTCACTTATGGTTGCGAATCTTTGCGAAGCGGCTGCATCAGCCATTGGAGCAGACTCAATACTAGCCCGTGTTGGAGCTTTTTATCATGATATAGGAAAACTACAAAGACCTTTGTTTTTCATCGAAAATCAATCTTATTTCGGAGTTGAAAACCCTCATACCACACTTACTCCAAGACAAAGTAAAATGGTAATAACGCTTCATACTAAAGATGGCGTTGAAATGGCAAAAAAATACGGACTTCCTCAAGTTATAATTGATTTTATCCAACAACATCATGGAGAGAGTCTTGCCGGACACTTCTATAATAAAGCTATAGAACAAGAAGGAGCAGAAAATGTTCAAGAAGGACAATTTCGGTATCCTGGCCCAAAACCGCAAACAAAAGAAACTGCTATATTAATGCTTGCAGATGCTCTTGAAAGCGTTGTTAGAACACTAAAAAAACCAACACAAGAAGAAATTGAAGCAATAGTAAACAAAATTTTTACAGAAAGACTTAACGATGGGCAACTGTCAGACAGTCCTTTAACCTTAAAAGACATAAAAATAATCGCAATGACATTTAACAAAATTCTTCGAGGCATGCAACATGAAAGAATTAAATATCAAGAAAAAGTAATAAATGAAATTGCAAATAAAAACAAAATTACAATTCAAAGCCCGACGGATGACGAATTTGAAAAGAAAATTCAAGAACTACAAGAAAAAGCTCAAAAGAAAGAAAATGATGAACAGTAGTTTTACTTTAGAAAAAATAGACGAGATAAACCTAAGAAAATATAATATAATTTTAAAAAATTACAAAACAGACATCAAAAAATTAACTAATATAATACTAAATCACCCTGACTTAAAGACAAGCAAGATATTTTCACCAAAAATTTCAAAAGTAAGATTTGATATTTCTTTTTGCAATGATGAAACTATAAAAAATATAAATAAAGAATACAGAAACAAAAATAAACCGACCGATGTAATCACCTTTTCTTTATTTTATGATGATATAAATTCAACAATATATAGAAAAACCGCCGAACTTGGGCAAATTATAGTATCTGTTGAAACAGCAAATAAACAAAAACAAAATAATAATTTAAGAAAAGAAATTTTAACCCTAATTTGTCATGGAATTTTACACTTAATCGGATTTGACCATTTAACAAAAAAAGATTACGATTTTATTGTAGGTGTTCAAAGTAAAATTTTAGAGGAATTATGAATAAATTTCAATCAAGAAATTTTCAAAAAAGTTTATTATATGCACTGAATGGATTAAGATTAGCTTTTCGCTCACAAAGAAATTTCAGAAAACATCTTTTAATAGCATTTTTAACTCTTTCTATAGCGTTTTTACTAAAAGTGACTGTTGTAGAGTTTTGTATAATTATCTTTGCAAATACATTAGTGCTAGTCATGGAAATGATAAATTCTGTTATAGAATTTGTAATTGACGCATACTACAAAAATAAGTGGGCAAAACTGGCAAAACTTTCAAAAGATATAGCCGCAGGTTCTGTTCTTTTATCTGCTTGTGCAAGTGTCATTATATCTTTTTTGATATACGGAAGTAAAATTTATGAATTATATTACAGATAGGAAAGCAAATATGGATAAAAATTTTAAAACTTTAGCACCTAATTATTTCAAGGAAGGGTTTTCTTGCTCTGAATCTATAGCAAGGGCTGCTGTTGAAATGGGGCTTTCTGATGATAGTTTTGTTTCCATTGCAACAAGTTTTTCAGGCGGCATGGGCTCACGTTGCCTTTGTGGTGCTGTTGCAGGTTCGCAAATGGTTTTAGGGCTTCTGCATGGTAAAAATCAAGATAACTGCGCAAGGAGTCTTGCAAAAGAATTTTATGAAAGATTTACAAAAAATCACAAAGTTGCTTGTTGCAAAATACTTTCTGCAAACTTTAAAGACTTTCATTCTCCAGAAAGAAAAGCTCATTGCACAAATATAGTAGAAGAATGCGGAAAAATACTCGACCAAATGTTATCTGAAATCAAATCTGAAACATTAATAAAAAAATAAACTAACCTATTTTAAACATAAATCATAAATTTTATTCTTATTTATATCAAATAGCAAAGACAAAATTTTTACTATGTCCTTATTGGTATAATTAAGCATTTTCAATTTTTTAATTTTTTCATCCAAATCAATTTCATCTTTTTCATCGTCTTTATATAGCATAAGCGCAAGTTCACCCTTTAAAATATTATTTTTATAATATTCAATCATATCGGATACGCTTAAAACCTTAATTTCTTCAAATTTTTTAGTTAGCTCCCTACCAAGGGCTATTTTTCTATTTGGATAATCTTCTTTTATAATTTCAAGTGTCTCAATTAAGCGATTAGGACTTTCATAAAAAACCAAATTTTCATTTTTATTTTTTGAAATTATTTCTTTAATTTGATTTTTAACTCTCGGCAAAAATCCAATAAATTTAAAATCCTCATCAATCCTTGGAATTGATGATAACAAAGCTAAAATTGCACTTGCTCCAACGATTGGAATAACTTTATAGCCTGCTTTTTTAACAGCTTCCACCAAAACTGCTCCAGGGTCAGATATTAATGGAGTTCCAGCGTCTGACACGAGCGCTATTGATTTTCCTTCGTTTAAATATCCCAAAAAAAGCTCAAGACGAGAATTTTCACTATATTTATGATAACTTATCAATTTTGTTGAAATTGAATATTTTTCTAATAAAACACTTGTGTTTCTGGTATCTTCAGCTGCTATTATATCAACGTTTTTTAAAGTATCCAATGCCCTTAATGTAATATCATCAAGGTTTCCTATGGGTGTTGCAACAACATATAGAGCATTTTCTATATTATTTGCCAAGTTGTACCTTCTTTAGAATCTTTTAGCTGAATTTTATGAATCAATAATTTATCTCTTATCTCGTCAGATTTAGCCCAATCTTTGTTATCTCTAGCTGTTTTTCTGATTTTAATAATTTCATCAATTATATTTTTCTTATCGATTGATTTATCGATATTAAATTCTTCATATAATGGTTCAACTATTTTTTCTAATTCTTCATCAGATACTTCCCTTTGAGATAATGAAAAATCAAATCCTAAAACTGAACCCAGGTAAGCTAGCGTATTAGCGCTAATTTGTTTATTTTCATTTTTTCGCACTTTATCTGCTAATTTAAATAAAATTGCAAGCGCTTTTGAAGTATTTAAATCTTCATCCATTGCTTCTTCAAATTCTTTTATGGCTTCATCATCATATTCATTGCCTAATTCAATTCCTGCAATGGAATTTATAAGTCTTTTTGCTCCGCTTGAAGCACCGGATAGCGCTACATCATTAAATTCAACAGGCATTCTATAATGATTAGTTAAAATAAATAATCTTATTGCGTTTGTGTCATAAGTTTTTAATACATCATCAATAGTTAGAAAATTATTCAAAGATTTTGACATTTTTTCTTTATTGATAGTAACAAAACCATTGTGCATCCAATATTTTGCAAATTGACATCCGTTAGCGCATTCTGATTGAGCTCTTTCATTTTCATGATGAGGAAAAGCTAAATCAGCACCACCTGCGTGAATATCAATAGTATTACCTAAATGTTTTTTGCTCATAGCAGAACATTCTATATGCCACCCGGGACGGCCTATACCCCAAGGGGATTTATAGCCATGGGCTTCATCTTTTTTCCACAACGCAAAATCAAGAGGGCTTTCTTTTTTATCATTTGTTTCTACTCTTGCGCCGTTTAATAAGTCTTTTATCGGTTGAGATGATAATTCGCCGTATTTTTTATATTTTTCAACTCTGAAATAAACATCCCCGTCAATTGCATAAGCAAAGCCATCTTGCTCAAGTTTTTTAACCATTGCAATCATCTCGCCAAGTGTTTTAGTTGCACGAGGTTCTATATCAGGCTTTAGAACATTTAAATTATTCATTGAATTTATAAAAGATTTATAATATCTATCAGTAATCACTGAAGGTTCAACCCCTTCATTTTCAGCTTTTTTAAGAATTTTATCGTCAACATCGGTTACATTTCTGCAATATGTAACCTCATAACCTTTAAATTTTAAATAACGATATAACGTATCCCAAGTAATATAACATCTTGCATGACCTAAATGTGCATTATCATAAACAGTAGGCCCGCAAACATACATTTTAACCTTGTTTTGCTCGATTGGTTCAAATTCTTCAATTTTGTTTGAT
>CALUWK010000017.1 GCA_944324475.1 Candidatus Gastranaerophilales bacterium | reverse complement strand
TCGAACGCATGACCTACTGCTTAGAAGGCAGTTGCTCTATCCAGCTGAGCTACCAGGGCTTAATTATTTAATTTTCAATTTGTTAGCTCCTGTGGGTATTTCGGCATTGTTCGGCTTAGTCGCCTCACAGCCTCAATTATCCTACGTCGCCTATCGACTGCTTCATCGTCGAGGCTCATCGCCTCACCGATTTCGCACCGGCTCACGCATTTAGCTGAGCTACCAGGGCTTAATTATTTAATTTTCAATTTGTTAGCTCCTGTGGGTATTTCGGCATTGTTCGGCTTAGTCGCCTCACAGCCTCAATTATCCTACGTCGCCTATCGACTGCTTCATCGTCGAGGCTCATCGCCTCACCGATTTCGCACCGGCTCACGCATTTAGCTGAGCTACCAGGGCCTATATTCAAATCATATCAAATAAAATATTTCTTGCAAGTTTTTTAATGTTTTTGAAATAGAGGTATCTCTACTGTAAAAACCGTATTAAAATCAGGTTCCTCGTTTAATTTTCCGCTTTCAAAAAATATTTTACCTTTGTGTTTTTCAATAATTTTTCTACAAATTGCAAGCCCTAAACCTGTTCCTTGTCCCTTTTTTTTTGTTGTAAAGCCCGCAGAAAAAATCTTTTTTTTATTTGATGGTTTAATTCCGATGCCGTTGTCAAATATATTGATGCTTAAAAAATTATTTTTAATTTTTGTTAAAAGTTTTATTTTTCCGCAATAAGCAGGATTGTTAGTTTTCATCTCCTCTATTGAATGGACGGCATTCATTAAAATATTTAAAAATACTTGGTTTAACATATTTGGATAGCAATTAACATAGGGGATATCACCGTATTCTTTAATAATTTCAAATCCTTTTTTGGTTTTATGTCTAATTAATTCAAGTGTTAAATCAAGTTCTTGGTTAATATTTGCTTCTTGCTGGACGGTTTCATCTAATCTGACAAAGCGTTTTAAAGATTGTACAATATTTGTTATTCTTTTAATTGCTTCTTTATCAATTACATTCATCTCTTTTAGTATATCGAGGGTGCTTATGTCAAAGTTGTTAAAAAGCTTTTCCATCATTTCATTATTAGCATTAATTGCTCCTAAGGGAGTGTTTATTTCATGTGCAACAGAAGCAATGAGTTGCCCCAAAGAAGCCATTTTTTCGGAATTAATAAGTTGAAGTTGAGTTTCTTTAAGTTCTCTTATGGTTAATTCAAGCTCTTCTTTTTTTTGTGAAATTTGGTGAAATAAACTCGCTTGCATTAAAGACGAAGTTATAACCATTAAAATTCCGGTTAAAAGTTCGCGCTCTAGTGCTGTTATTTCTTTTTTTGGTGTAAAAATGACTGCTATTCCATATAGTTGAGCATTTTTAATTATGGGCATTATTATTCTTGTTGTTGAATTTAAAAGGGGAATACAAGCGCCTTCGTGTTCTTTTATGCAAGTCTGAACAGAAATTTCCCCATTGTGTAGTTCGTCAATTAGAGCTTTTGAATATATAATTTTTTCGCCTATTTGTGGATTATAAACTTCAGGGTATGTATATTTAATAATAAAATCATTTTTGTTATATTCTGCAAAATAGCTTTTACTGGCACCAAAGACAATGCTTAATTCTCTTAAAGATTTTTCAATTAAAGTTTTAATGTCTAATTCGTTTTTTATACTTACTGAAATTCTATTTAAAAGTGCCATTTTTACGGCTTGGTTTTGAGCTTTAGAATTTGTTGAGGCGAATTCAACATTTTGAATTCTGAGACGTTCATTTTCTTCTTTTAGTTTTTCGGTTCTAAGTTCGTCTGTTATATCGTAGAAATAAACAACCCTATATCGTTTTACGCTAAAAGCTTTTATCATGAAATGATAAAATTTGTTTTCATCTATTTGGTATGTGGCAAAAGTTGAAAAATTAACATTTTTTTTAATTGCACTAATAGGTGGGCAATAAGTTTTTAAATCTTCAGATTTTAAAAAACATAATTGGTATGCAAATTTATAACTTAATTTTGAAAGGCAATCATAACCTTCAGAATTGTTGAAATCTCCAAAAATTTTTTTAAATGCTAAATTATGATATAAAATATTTTGTTTTTTATCATATATAATAATTGGTTCTTCAAGGTTATGATAAAAATTTATTAAAGCGTTGCTCATAGAAGTCTGATTAAATTACAATTCTTCGGTTTCTTTTTTTGTATAAAAACCAAAAGGTAAAGGATTAAAAGAAGCAAGTTCATTTTTTAAGATAAAAACTTGTTTATTTAGAGTGTTAACTTGTTGGCGCAAATTTTCGTTTTCCGTTTTTGCCCTTATTAGCTCAACTATAATCTCGTCAAAACCATCCATTTTTTCGCTTAAAATTTCATTTATTTTAGAAATTAAATTTTTTTCAAGTTTTTCAATTTGTGCTTGAATGTGAAAAGTTGGGTGTGTTGATGCTATTTGTAAATTTGTTTCGTTTTTTATTCTGTTTTTGGCTTTTGTTAAGAAATTTATTTTTTTATTCGGATTTGTTATTTCAATTTCGTTATTAATGTTTTTTTGGGTATTTTCTTGAATTTCTTGGGTTTTAGAATATAATTCTTTTATTTTTTTCAATGTATCAACATCGCTTTTTGTAAAGTAGGCATTTCCCATTGAATCTGTTTTTGGTTTTAAACATGCTTTTTTACATAATTTTACGACTTCTTCAATATCGCTGTTTAAAATTATTTCTAATTCTTCTACATTAATCTTTTCTTCAGTTGTAAGCTTTTGAACTGTATTAAATAATGAATCCTGCACGGAATCTCCCCTTTTATGTCAACCAATACTCTTATTTTTTATTATAAAATAATAATTAAAAAAGGTAAAATTTATTTTAATTTTTTTATAAAATGTAATATAATTTTTTGTAAATGAAGTGGTAATTTTAAAATGTATGGTTTAAAAAGAGGTTTATTTATAAGTTTTGAAGGGATAGATGGTTGTGGAAAAACAACTCAAATTGAGCTTTTAAAAGATTATTTAATTGAAAAAAAATATGAAATAATTGTTACATTGGAACCTGGGGGTTGCGATATAGGGAAGAAATTAAGAGAGATACTCTTATTTAATAAAAGTTTTGTATCGGATACTGCTGAGATGTTTTTATATCTTGCAGATAGAGCTCAACACGTAGAAGAAGTTATTTTAAAAAATATTAATGAAGGTCGTATTGTGTTGTGCGATAGATGTATTGATTCCACGGTTGCATATCAAGGTTATGGAAGAAAAGGCAACATTGAACAGATAAATTTATTAAATAAAATTGCTATGAATGGTATAAAACCTGATTTGACCATTCTTTTTGATGTTGATATTAAAATTGCTCAAAAAAGAGTGGGAAATATAAAAGATAGAATGGAAAAAGAAAATATTGAATTTCATAAAAGAGTTCGTGAAGGTTATCTTGAACTTGCAAAAGAAAATCCTGAGAGGATTAAAGTGATTAATTCTAATCAAGAAATTGAAAAGGTTTTTTTTGATTTAAGAGAAATAATAAGTAAAGTTATATGATTAAAAATATTAAAATAGTTTTAATTTTTTTCTTTTTGTTTTCTTTGAATACTAATGCAAGTTTGCTATGGAATATACAAGATGCAAAAGATTTTATTAAAAAAAATGATTTTATTAATGCAAAAGATTTTTTATTACACTATACTTTAAATAATCCAAATGATGAAGATGGATTTTGGTATTTGGGAAAGGTTTGTTTGGAGCTTTCGGATAAACAAAGTGCAACTAAATATTTTAAAAAATCTTATGAAATAAGATCATCAAAAGTCAGTGTTGAAAAAATGACTTTTAAAAATGAAAATGAAAATCTGGAAGATTATTTTGATATGGCAGCTATGTATTTTGAGACAGGAAATATCAGTGAAGCAAGTTTCTATGCTGATATGATGTTAAAAATAGATTCAAAATCATCAAGTGCTTTATTTATCAAAGCTAAAATAGCTTACCTTGAAGGTAATAAAGAGAATGCAAAAGATTATTTGATTCAAGCTATCGTTTTTAATAATGAACTTTTGAAAACAAATCTTGCAAAAGAACTTGGAATAACACAAATTCCTGATAAAACAAAAGAGCTATACAATATTTTAGCCCTTAATAGTTATTTTTCTGGTGAACTCGATAAAACTATTGAAAATTTAAAAGGTTATTTAAAATTAGATAAAAATCCTGAGATATATAGTTTTTTAATTGATTGTTATTTAAAAAAGAATGATATTGATTCTGCAAAAAATATATTAAGTGAGTACAAAAAAATATACAGCGATGATAATATAAAAATGCTTTTATTGGAGTCTAAAATTTATGGTTTAGAAAATAATAATGAAAAAGAATTAACTCCAATTATAAAAGCTTATGAAATAAATCCAAACAATTCTGAAGTACTTTTAGAACTTGGAAATTATTATCTTGAAAATGAAGATTATAAAAATGCAAAAAAATATTTTGAAATATTGCTTAATGTAAATGATTCTTTATATGAAGCTTATTTTGGTTATATATATTCTCTAATTGAAACTGGAGAATTAAAGAAAGCAATTAATTTGATAAGAAAAGCATCGTCGATAAATTCAAAGTCAAGCGAAATTCAGTTTTTATTGTCAAAAATATGTTCAAAAGAGGCAAATTTTAACGATGCTTTTGAATATATTATTGATGCTTTAAAAAAAGAAAAAAATTCAAAATATTATCTTGAAAAGGCTAAAATACAATATTATTTAAGAAATTATAATGAATCTTTGGAGAGTTTGAATAGTGTTAATGGTACATTATCTTTGTCCGATAAGCAAGAAATGGAAAGATATTTTATTAAAAATTATTTAAAATTAAAAGATATAGTTAAAGCGCAGGAATATTTGAGTAAAAAAAATATTCTTGACAAAAACTCTTTAATATATAAATATAATTTGTATGTATTATACAAATTGCAGGGTGACGAAAAGAAATCAAAAGTACAATTTGCACAAATAAAAAAATTTAAGCCCGTATCACCAGAAGATTATGTGAATTTAGCTGAAATAAATTTTGAACTTTCAGATATAAATTCGGCAATTAAAATATTGGATAATGCTCTTAAAAAATTTCCAAATTCTTATGAGTTATACTCGCAAAAAATGAAATTATATTATATGGCGAATATGTTTAAAGAACTTAAAGAAACAATTAGTAAATCCAAAATATTATATGAATAAATTAGCCAACTCGGGTAATATACAAATGGCAAGTTGTTTAATATCATAGCCTTGACACTGAACAGGAATGAGAGCTGATATGAAGACAATTACAATATATGTTGTAGATGATTATTTACTAACCAGAATTGCTCATAAAAAATATTTTGCAAGTGATGAAAATTTTAAAGTAATAGGAGATTTTCAAAATGCTGAAGATTGTCTTGAACAAATGAAAAAAGTTCAAGCTGACATTATTTTGATGGATATTGAACTTCCTGAAATGAATGGAATTGAAGCAGTTAAGATAATTAAAGAAAAGTATCCTAAAACAAAAGTGATTATGTTTACATCATATGAAAATGAGGAAAGAATATTAGCATCACTTGCATGTGGAGCTTGCGGCTATATTTTAAAAAATAATAATGAACCAAATTTAAAAAAAGTTATTAAAATGGTTGCTTCAGGGGAATTTTGGATGGATTTAGAAATTGCAAAAATGGCATTTTCCTCAATTCCCATTCCAAATATAAAAGATTTGGAAAATTTATATGAAAATAAAAAATTAAAAAATAGTTTAACAGAAAGAGAGTTGGAGGTTTTGAAACTTTTAATAGAAGGTAAGACTAATTCTCAAATTGCAAAAGAAATTATTGTTTCAACAAATACAGCAAAAGCGCATGTTGGAAATATTTTAAATAAGCTTGATGTGGAAGATAGAGTACAAGCGGCAGTTAAAGCAGTTAGAGCAAATTTATTTTAAAACGAGGAAAAAATGTTTTTTAAAAAAAAACTAATTAAAAAGATAAAAGAAAAATTTAAAAAAATAAAAAGCAGGTACAATGAAAAATTACAAAAAGAAAGAAATAAGTTTACCTGCATTTTAAACCATGATATAAAGACTCCTATTTTAGCGCAAATTCAGAGTCTTGAGCTAATTTTAAAGGAGAAGTTTGGAAGGTTAAATATTGAACAAAAAAATATTTTAGAAGAAATTTTGAATTCAAACTATTTTTTATTTGAAATAATTTCAAATGCTATTTTTCTTACTAAATATGAAAACGAACAACCAAAACCGAAGTTGGAAAATATTGATATAATCGAGCAAATCCAAGATTGCTGTAATATGATTAAAAATTTTGCCAAGGAAAAATCGCAAAATATCATTGTAAAAACAAATAAAAAGAATGAAATAAAATTAAAGGCAGATAGAAAAATGATACAAAAAATCATTTTTAATATACTTTCAAGTTCTGTTTCCTATGGTTTTGAAAAGAGTGATATTGAAATTATGGTTAAAGAAAGTAAAAATTCAATTTCATTTTGCACTAAAAATAAATCAATATATATGACAAAAGAAAAAATAAACAGTCTTTTTGAAGATAAAAAGAATTTATGTGATTTTAATCAACTTGGAATGAGTTTAAATTTAAATATAGCAAAGAAACTTATTAATGCTCATAATTGGAATATTATTGCTGAATCTAAACAAAATAATTCATCTACTTTTGGTTTTGTAGTTAAAAAATAAATGTTCTTAAATATTAAAATTCTTGATAAAAGCTTAATTTTGTAGTATTTTTAAATTGTATAGAGTTTTAAAATAAGGGTTAAGGATTAATTATGGTTAAAAAACTTATCACTCAAGACACCAGAATGTTCTTGACGGGTAATGAAGTTATAGCCTATGCCGCTAATGCCGCAGAAGCTGAATTTATGTATGGCTACCCGATTACACCGCAAAATGAGATTATGCACACTTGGTGTAAATTACTTCCTAAAACAGAAGCGGGATTTTTGCAAACGGAAGATGAAATTTCTGCCGGATTTTCTACTATAGGGGGAATTTTAGCTGGTAAGCGTGCTTTTACTGCAACAGCGGGTCCCGGAAATGTTATTATGCAGGATGCTCAATCAATGGCGGAAATGATGAGAATACCGTTTGTCTGTGCTGTTATGCAAAGAGGCGGTCCATCTACTGCTACCGTAATTTATGCTCAACAGGAAACTCGCTTGACTTGTTTTGGCGGGAATGGAGAAGGTTTCAGGATAGTATATTCAACTGCAGGACACCAAGATTTATATGATTATATGATTAAATCATTTAATACAGCTTGGAAGTATCGTTTTCCAACATTTATGTTAGCAGATGGTTACCAAGGTAAAATGAGAGAACCTGTTACATTATATGATCCGGCTTCTCGTGGTATTAAAATGGAACCTACACCTGCCGCTTTAAGAGCTGAAGGAAAAATTGGAGTTGACAGAAAGGCAAATCATTTAAGAAATACATTTAATCTTGAAGAAGAACTTATGGCTCATTTAGATCAGTATCAAATAGATTATGATAAAATGAGTAAAGAAGTTGAGGAATATCTTGAATACAAGGCTGAAGATGCTGAAGTTCTTGTAATAGCTCATGGTATTGTGGCACGTTCCGCGATGACTGCTATTGATGAATTAAGGGCAAAAGGAATAAAAGCAGGCTTATTTAGACCGATTACAGTAAGGCCGTTACCTGTTGATCCTATGAGAGCTGCTGTTAAAAGAGCTAAACAAGTTTTGTTTACTGAGTCTGCTAACGGCCAGCTTGCTCAAATGTGTTTGGAGAAATTATATGGACTCACAACACCTTATCAAACATTATTTAAAATGGGTGTTGGTGTCACAGGTGATGATATTGTTGCCAAAGTAGAATCTATGGTTTGTGAAATGGCAAATGTATAAAGAATTGATGAGGAAATAAAATGATAACAACATTAGATGTAAAACCTGATTTAGCTAAAGCTCAAAACGCTGAAGCCGGAGCAAGTAAGTTTTGCCCCGGTTGCGGTCATGGTATGATTTTAAAAACATTGGCTAAAGCAATAGACGAACTTGAATTAAACGAAAGAACGGTTTTTGGTTGTGATATAGGTTGTTCATTATTATCATGGAATTATATGAATCTTGATTCCGTTCAAACACACCATGGAAGAACCACTCCGGTTATATATGGTGTTACAAGAGCTAACCCTGGAACGGTGGGTATTGCATATATGGGAGATGGCGGCGGTTTGGCAATAGGTGCTCAACACCTTGTAAATGCTGCAACAAGAAGCGAAAATATTTTAGTTATTGTTGCTAATAATACAAATTATGGTATGACAGGCGGACAAATGAGTCCTACTACCATGCCCGGACAAAAAACTGAAACAACTCCATACGGGCGTGATCCAGAAGTTACTGGACGTCCTGCGAAAGCTGCTGAACTTGTTGCAGCAATTGCTGATCCTAATAAATCTTATGTTGCAAGAGCTTCTGTTTCAAATTTAAGAAAACTTTTAAGCGTTATGAAAAAAGCTCTTAAAAATACAGCTATGGGCGGTTATTCTTTTGTAGAAGTTTTATCTGTTTGCCCTTTGAATTGGAGAACAAATAATGTTGATACTTGGGGCAGATTGAAAACTATGGAAGAATGTTTCGAAGTAAAAGAATTTCTTATAAGAGAAGGATTGGAGTAATAATATGGCAAGAACAAAAATAGTTTTAGCAGGTGAAGGCGGACAAGGCGTTCAATCAATTGCAAAAATCCTTGTTGAAGCCGGATATGAAGCAGGAAAAGAAATTCTATATATTCCAAATTTTGGTGTTGAACAACGCGGCGGAGTGTCTGTTGCATTTTGTCAAATTGCTGATGAAAAAATTGGAGAACCCCGTTTTGCTAAAGGTGATATAATAATTGCTTTATCTGATAGAGCAATAGCAAGATGTGAGACTTATACATCTTCTGATTCGGTTGTTGTGTATGATTCGTCAGTTTGCACAACAAAGCCGACCGTTAAATGTAAGGAAGTTATTTCGGTTGAAGCAAATAAAATAGCAAATGAGCAGTTATCTGCTCGTGTATTTAATATTATGATTTTGGGTGTTTTATTAAAGGCTACAAATGTTTTAAAATTGGATGATATTAAAAATGCGATGGAAATTGCACTGGGCAAAAAATTTGCAGCTAAACCTGAACTTAGAGAACTTAACTATAAAGCTCTTGAAATGGGTATGAAAATGATAGATAAGGTTGGTGTTTAAATGACAACAGAAAAACAATATAAAGGTTTTAAGGTTGAAAATGTAGCAAATGGCAAAGCAGACTGGTATATGTTTTCCGAATTGTGCAAAGGTTGTGGATTATGTATGGTAAAATGCCCTAAACAATGTTTGAAATGGTCAAAAGAAGTAGGATTATATCAAACACCTTGTGTTGAACCTGATCCGACCTTATGCATAGGTTGTGGTACTTGTGCAATGGTTTGTCCCGATAGTGCTATAAAAGTTGTTAAAAAATAAGATTTTAAATGTAAATCAGGCCCTATTTTATTGGGCCTGATTTTTAATGTTTATATGAAATTTGTTTTTAAAAATTAAAATTTAATTTTTTTAATATCGTATATTAATCTTGTGCTTGTTATTATTGCTGCAAAAAATAGTGCCAAGGCAAGTCCTGTCCAATATCCTTCAAGAACATAGCCATGGTGAAATGCAAAATAAGATCCGAAAGGAATAGCAATTATAAGATATGCAAAAAGCATTGTAAACATAATAATTTTTGTGTCTTTTAAACCTTTTAAAACTCCTACGCATGCACATTGTAAGCCATCGAAAAATAAGAAGTAAAGTGCGATTTTAAGAATTTTTTTACACCAATATAAAACTTCAGGGTCTTTTGAAAATAAATGTATAATTTGATTTTGGAACGTTTCAAGCAGAAAAAATGTAATTATGCATACTCCTACTATCATTAATATGCTTGTAAGAGTATATCTTTTTATATTTAATTTGTCTTTTTTACCGTTATAATATCCTACTTTTATGCTTGTAGCTGAAGAAATTGATAATGCAATCATAAAAGTAAAATTTGCAATACAAAGTATAATATTATGAACGCCTGCGTATAGTGCTGAAAATTTGCCTATTAAAACAGCAGTTAAATTAAATCCTAAAAATTCGAAAAACATAGCAAGAGAAATTGGAAAGCCTGTTTTAAATAAATCTTTAACATATTTTTTTGATGTTTTAAAAGGAGTTTTGAATAATGGCAAACAGTATAAAATCATTAAAATTGCTACAAGAGTTTTTGAAATCAATGTTGCTAAAGCAAGGCCTCTTACTCCCATTTCAGGAATTTGTATTCCATTAAAATTCAATCCAAATGCCAATATTATGTTCAATATAATATTTAATATAACCATAAAAAGCATTAAACTATTTGCAAAGACAACTTTTTCATAAGCTTGTAAAAATTCTTTTAAGGCTATAAAAATAGCACTTGGAAAAATAGTCCAAGAACATATTTCAAGATAAATTTTAACAGGTTCAAACAATTCATTAGAAAGCCCTATTGAGGGTAGCTTTAAAATTAGTAATTCAATTAAAATAAAAAATGGAATTGAAACAATAACAGAAAACAAAAGAGTTAATTTAAAATATTTTTTACTTCTTATATTTGCACCTCTAAAATTTGATATAACCGGACTTATACTCATAATTAAACCGATTGCACCGATTATTGCAGTCATTATTATTGCGCTTGCAACAGATACTGCTCCAAGAGCAAGGGTTGAATATTGCCCTGCAATAATTGTATCTGCTAAATTTACTAAAACTTGTGAAATATTACCACTTAAAATTGGTAGGGAAAGTTTAACTAAATTAGATATAATTTCTTTATAATCATTAAATTTTGTCATAATTAAAATATTTTATCCGGATTTATAATATTTTTATTATCAAACATTTTTTTAATATTTTGCATTACTTCAAAAGCTCCTAAATCTAGAGCATTTTTTAAATATTTTTTTTTATATAAACCTATTCCATGTTCGCCCGATAAAGTTCCACCTACAGAAATTGCATAATAAAAAAGCTCATCTTTTAATTTTTCAAAATTTTCTTTTTCAATTTTATTTGATAAATCAAGTGCAAAATTGGGATGGATATTGCCATCTCCCGCATGTCCCATAATGCAGACTGTAATATTATATTTTTTTGAAATTTCGTTTATTTTTTTAACACATTCAACAATTTTTTCTCTCGGAACAACTATATCTTCTGTTATAACATTTGGTTTTAATTGGGTAACTGCAGAATATGCACTTCTTCTTGCACGCCAAATTTCTTCATTTTCATTTTGATTTTTAGCTTGAATAATATCAACTGTGGCAGATTTTTTTAAAATATCTTTTAATATTTCTTGTTCATATTTAACGCATTGTCTAAAACCATCTAATTCAATTAAAAGTGCTGCTTCTTTATCAATTAAAAGTCCGCAAGGATTAAATTGTTCAATGGTTTTAATTGTATTATTGTCCAATAAATCCAGTGTTGAAGGAATAAAACCTGAATTAATTATATTGTTGACGCATTTTGCAGCGTCTTCCAGACAATTAAAATATGCAAGCGTTAAAAGCCTTTCTTCTGGCTTTGGAATTAATTTCAGTGTTGCTTCAACAATTAATCCCAAAGTACCTTCAGACCCAACAAAAAGACTCGTTATATTATATCCGGTAACATTTTTTGCTAAATCTTTTGAAGTTTCAATGATAGTTCCATCTGCTAAAACAATTTTAAGATTTATAATATAGTCTTTGGTATTCCCATATTTAAATGTTCTTGGACCTCCGGCACAAAGAGAAATTGCACCACCAATGGTAGAAACCGCTAAATTAGAGGGATCTGGTGGGAAAAAGAGATTTAATTTATCTAATTCTTTATTCAAGTCGCCAATCACAACATTAGGTTGTACTTTTGCAATTAAATTTTTTTTGTCTATTCTTATAATTTTATCCATTTTGGAAAAATGAATAATAACTGCCCTTTTAGTTAAACGTGTTGCACCACAATGGTTTGTACCTTGTGCTCTTGGAATAAAGGGAATATTATATTTATTCAAAATTTTAACAATTTTACTTACTTCTGTCATATTTTTTGGAAAAACAACAGCATAAGGTATAATTATATTATCAGGATTTTGTGAGGTATCATAAGCGTATACATATAAGTCTTCTTTTTTAGTAAGAATATTTGTACATACTTTGTTTAATTCATTTACAAAAGTCATAAAAATATTTTATTATAAAAATATCTAAAGTTTTAAAGGAATTAGAATGAAAAAAATATTTTATTTATTTTTTATTTTTGCTTCATTATGTAGTATAAGTTTTGCTCAGACTCAAGAAACAAATTATAAAAATGTCTTAAATTCAAGCTCAATACCATCTGATGAAGAAATAAGAGCTGCGATTAAGCAATTTAACGTTGATGAAAGTCAAGAAGAATATATTTTTCAAGAAACTAAAAAACAACTTAATCAGATATTTTTAAATGAAGGAAAACTGCCCGAAATTGAAAATTTTAACTTAAACAATTTCGGACAGGAGTTAGAAAAACAAACAATCGAAGGTGTAGGAAGCTCAAATGATAGTAAAGGAAAAACTAAAAAATACTCAAAACATGACCCTATTTTTAAAAGATAATTAAATATCATCAGGTTTTTTTTCAATCCATATATATGTTTGTTCATATACAGATTTAAAGGGATTATATTCAAAATCTTTATTTAAAAAAGGATTTGTTGCTTTTTTATCGTATTTATTAACTTTTTTTATGAGGATATTTACATATTTTTTAAACATTTAATAAACCTCCTTTCTTTGTATCAAAAGGATATTTTTATTATCTCAATTTTTATTTTTTTTAAATTGGACAATAGTATAATTTTGTATTTATCTAATTGGGGGGATAAAAAAAATGATTGTTGTTATTCTAAAATTGTAATTCTATCTACATTAAATAGACGATTCTTATCTTACTTAACATTTGATTTATGATAGAATAATTGAGCATAGGGGAGATTTATTATAAATGAAAAAAATATTAATTATTACATCAGCAGTTATTCTTGTGCTTATTGGAATACGTTTTAGTATAACAAAAATAGGTGAAATTCAAAGAGCGAAAGCTCTTGCATTAAGCTCAGTTCCAACGGTTGAGTTAGGTGAAGTTGAAGAAAAAGAAATTTATAAATCAATAGAAATCCCAGGTAGAGTTCAATCTATGGACAAAGTTGATTTAGTTGCAAGAATAGACGGGTATTTGCAAAAAAAACATTTTAAGGAAGGTGATTTTGTAAAAAAGGGTCAACTATTATTTACTATCGAACCTACTCAATATTTAAACAATTTAAATAAAGCAAAAGCTGACTTGGAAAATGCTAAAGCCGTGTTATACAAAGCAACAAGAGATTATGATAGAGGTGCAGAGCTTGTTAAAAAAGATTTTATTTCAAAATCTACTTATGATGGTTTAAAAGCAGATAAAGATGCAGCAAGTGCTGCTGTTAAATCGGCAAGTGCACAGTTAGCAGAAGCACAAAGAAATTATGGTTATACTTCAATTAAGTCTCCGGTGGATGGTAAAATCGGTTCTTTGCAAATTCAAGAAGGAAATTATGTAACAATTTCATCGGGTACTTTGGCAACCGTTATTAAAACTAATCCGATTTATGTTAAATACAGTGTTGATTCTAAACAATTTAGTGAATTAAGAAATTTAAATTTTATACCTAAAAAAGGCGAAAAACCTATAAAAGTTGATGTGATTTTACCAAATGGAAGCACATATCCGATAAAAGGCATCCAAGATTTTTGGGATAACCAAATTTCTACCTCTACAGGAACTATGGATTTTAGAGCAACTTTTGAAAATAATGACCATGTTTTAATTCCCGGAGATTTTGTGAAAGTTAAGGTTTATTCAAATCAAAAAAATAATGTTCTTGTTGTTCCTCAAGAAGTAGTATTACAAGATTCAAAAGGTCGTTATGTATATGTAGCAGATGACAAAAATAGTGTTCAAACAAAATATTTTAAAGATGCAGGACAATATGAAAATTATTGGATTGTAAAAGATGGTTTAAATAAAGGAGATAAATTTATTGCAACAAATTTAACCAAGCTTACTCCTAAAATGCCTGTAAAAATAGAACAAAATAAAGAAATACAGAAACAATAATTAATAAAGGGGAATAAATGTTTTCATCTAAATTTTTTATAGAAAGACCCAGATTTGCTTTTGTAATATCTATCGTAATAATGCTTATAGGTTTTATTGCGATGAAAACATTACCTCTTGAAGAATATCCGACAATTACACCACCACAGGTTATGGTCAGTGCAACATATACTGGTGCAAGTTCTGATGTTATTGAATCAACAGTAGCGGCTCCGATTGAATCTGCGGTAAACGGTGTTGAAAGAATGTTATATATGTCGTCTGACTCGAAAGACGGACAATACAGATTAAAAATATATTTTGAAGTAGGTTCGGATCCAGATATGAACGTAGTTAACGTTCAAAATAAAATTTCACTTGTAACATCAAGACTTCCTTCGGACGTTTCAAGATACGGGCTTACCGTTAAACAAAATACAAGCGGCGGCGGACTTTTATATTATGGTATTTATTCACCTGATAATTCAGTTGATTTGGTTACTTTATCCAATTATGCTTCTATATATTTAAAAGATGAACTTGCTCGTATATATGGAGTTGCAGAAGTTCAAGTTTTTGGCGGAAAAGACTATTCAATGAGGATTTGGTTGGATAGTGAAAAAATGGCAGCTTTAAATGTTTCATCGGCGGAAGTTTCAGCTGCCATAAATGCTCAAAATGCTCAAGTTTCAGCAGGTTCTTTAGGTAATGAACCGTTAGTTAAAAAAACTGATATGGCTATTACTTTAAAAACACCGGGTAGGTTGAAAACTAAAGAAGAATTTGAAAATATTATAATCCGTTCTGATGTTGGCGGTCAGGCAATCAGGTTGTCTGATATTGCAAGAGTTGAACTTGCGGGTGAAAATTATACTACAGATGGTAAAGTTGATAATAAATCCGTTGCAGTTATGTCTGTTACGCAATTATCTTATGCAAATGCTATAGATGTAGCAGAAAAGTGTAATAAAAAAATGGAAGAATTATCGAAAAATTTTCCTGATGGAATTAAATATTCTACTTTCTATAACGCAACAGATTCGGTTAAAGACTCATTGCATGAAGTTATAGAAGCCATTATTCTTGCTATTTTAATTGTTGTTGCTACTGTTTATCTTTTTCTTGGTGATTGGAGAGCAAGTATTGTGCCTTTTTGTGCAATTCCGGTGTCATTAATAGGTACATTTGCAGCATTTGCTATGTTTGGTTTTTCAATCAATACTTTAACTTTATTTGGACTCGTTTTAGCCGTTGGTACAGTCGTGGATGATGCCATAGTTGTCGTTGAAAATGTACAAAGACATATTGAAAGGGGATTGAAACCGAAAGAAGCGGCAATAATTTCAATGGAAGAAGTTTCAGGAGCCGTTATTGCAACTTCTTTGGTTTTAATGGCAGTATTTGTTCCGGTTGCCTTTATCCCCGGTATTACAGGTAAGATGTATCAACAATTTGCTGTAACTATTGCTGTTTCAGTTGGTATTTCAACTGTTATGGCATTAACTTTAGCACCTGCTTTATGTGCAATCTTTTTAAGAAGTAAAGAAGATATGCCGCAAAGAAGCTTTTATGAGAAATATAGAGAATTGTATAAAGATTATTGGATTAATAAAGGTAATCTTAAAGGTTTTGAAAAAATAAAGGCTTGGGGTGAATTTTTGGCTTATGCTTGGGATGTTTCGCTTAAAAAATTTGATAGAGCCTTTGAAAGAACAAAAAATAATTACATGGAAGGCTCCAAATATTTTATAGAAGTACCCAAAAGAACCCTTATAACTTATGTTATATTGGTTGTTGCTTTAATCGGAATGTTCAAATTAATTCCTTCTGGTTTTTTACCAACAGAAGATTCGGGAGCAATTTTTACTAATGTGCAGTTAAAAGACGGTGCATCTTTAGCCAAAACTGATGAAATTGCAACAAAATTTACAGAGGATTTATTGAATACTCCCGGGGTTCATTCTGTGTTAACTATGAACGGATTTAACGGACAAAATACATCAATTATGATTGCCCATTTGGATGATTGGCGTACAAGATTAAAACCTAATTTAATTAAATATCTTTTTATGTCAAAAGAACAAAAAGCTGAATCTCATAAAACTCTTGATGATATTTTAGCTAATGCTAATGCTTTGGCTAAAAAATATCCAAATGTTAGTATATTTTCGTTTGTTCCCCCACCGATTACAGGTTTAAGTATGTTTGGTGGATTTGAATATCAACTTTTGGATAAAGGTAACAGAACCCCTCAAGAGCTTCATGAGGAAGCTAAAAAGATAATTCAAAAAGCTAATCAAAGTCCTAAATTAACAAGTGTTTTCACGCAATATAACTCGCAAACTCCACAATTAATAATTAATATTGATTATGAAAAAATCTTATCTCAAGGTATAGACATTAATGACGTTTATACGGCTTTATCAAGTCAATTCGGAACATATTATGTTAATGACTTTAATTTATATGGTCGTGTGTTTAGGGTTATGATGCAAGCTGAAGAACCATATCGATCTACAATAGACTCCATTGATAAAGTATATGTTAAAACAGCATCCGGTGCATCTGCTCCTTTGTCTTCGATTGTAAGAATAGAACCCACAACCGGTCCATACAACATAACAAGATTTGATATGTATAAATCAATTCAAATTCAAGGAAACCCTGCAAAAGGTCAATCTTCAGGGGATGCCATAGCTGAGATGGAAAGAATTTCAAGAGAAAACTTGCCGAATGATATGGGTTTTGCTTGGTCAGGAACATCCTTACAGGAAATTGAATCGGCAGGTCAAACGACTGCAGTTCTTGCGATGTCTTTAATATTTGTTTATTTATTCCTTGTAGCTTTGTATGAAAGCTGGATGTTACCTATCGGAGTTATGTTAATTGCACCTATTGCAATGCTTGGAGCAGTATTATTCCAATATTTATGGGGTCAATCGCTTGATTTATACGCTCAAATCGGACTTATTATGTTGATTGGTTTAGCTGCTAAACAAGCGATTTTAATTATAGAATTTGCAAAAACTGAACGTGAAAACGGACTTTCAATAATTGAAGCAGCTGAAAAAGCTGCGATAACAAGATTTAGAGCAGTTATGATGACTGTTCTTGCTTTCATTTTTGGAATTTTACCTCTCGTTGTAGCCGTAGGCCCCGGTTCTATGTCAAGAAAATCTTTAGGTGTTACTGTTTTTGGCGGGATGACAGCAGCTGCTATTATTGGTACAATTCTTGTTCCGGCTTTTTATGTAATAATTCAAAAATTACGAGAAGACACGAAGAAAAAATGGCATAATAAAATTGAGGGGGATAATAATGAGCAAAAAAATTAAAGCTTTATTTATTGTCTTTTGTCTTTTTGCCATTTCAACAGCACTAGCAGACGAATTAACAACACAACAAGAAATTAATTCAAGCACTGAAAGACAAGAGCTTGATAAGGGTTTGAATATATTTAAGAGGAATAAAAAACCGAAAAAAATAAAAGTTAAACCTGAAAAACCTAAAAAACAATATCAAGTAACAGATAAAGTTAAAGAAAAATATTCAATTCCAACTGATGTATATATGAATGTTGGCGAAGCAAGTGATAAAAAAATTAAGCTTGAGGGTGGAATTTCAAAATCTATCGAATTGAATTTAGCTGATTGTCTTGAATTAGCACTTATAAATAATCCTAAAATTAAATCTGCGTATGCAAAGACCGAAATTGCAAAATATCAAAAATGGGAAACTTTGTCAGGTTATACTCCGAGTCTTGATTGGTCAAGTTCTATTAATCACAATATGCCTGATTTAAGTATGATAAGAAATATTAAAGCAAGTGCATTTAACAAATATACTCTAGGTACAATTAGTATAAAACAATTAGTTTGGGATTTTGGATATACTCAAAACCAGTATACTATTGATAAAATAACTTATGAAAAAGCAAAAACAGATATAGATACAACGGTCAATGAAGTTGTATGTGCCGTAAAAGATGCCTATTATAATCTTTTGTACGCTTTTGATCAAAGAAAAGTTGCTAGAGATACTTTAGAAAGTTTTACTCAAACTTATCATCAAGCAATGGCTTTTTGGGAAGTTGGTACAAAAACAAAAGTAGATGTACTTTTTGCTCAAACTAATATGGAAGATGCTAGACAGCAGCTTATTGCGGCAGAAAATAACGTTGACATTGCATATTCAAAATTAAATAATGCCATGGGACTTCCTTTTGTTGATCCTTATTCAATAGACACATCTTTAAGATATGAACCTGTTTCAATAACTATGAAAGAAGCTATAGAAATTGCAAACAGTTCTCGTCCGGATTTAAAAGGAGCAATGTTGAATGTTGATGCAGCTGAACAAGGTGTAAAATTGGCTTGGAAAACATTTTTACCTAGTTTAGAATTTCAAGCAAGTTATTCCAAAGGTGGAATTGATAATTGGACAGATAGAAATTGGTATAATTATGGAGGTTTTTTGACTTTTCCAACTATAAATCCTGTTTTAATTAGAAATCAAATAAAAGAAGCAAAAGCTGCATACCAGCAGATTCAATATGATACAAAAGCGCAAGTTAATGATATATATTATGAAATTCAAAGTGTATATACAAGACTAAAAGATACAAAAGCAAGAATACCAGTTTCTAAACTTGCAATGGATAAAGCTCAGGAAAATTACGAGCTTACGTCAGGAAGATATAGAGTTGGTTATGGCGATGCTATAGAATTAAAAGATGCTCAAGTTGCACTATCACAGGCAAAATTGACATATTATCAAACAATATATGAATATAATAGCGCAAGAGCAAATCTCGAAAAAGCTATAGGGCAGACTCTAAAACCTGAAAGTTCTGAAATTATAGATAATTCACAAGAACTTTAATAAATAAAAGGTAATATAAAAAACCAGATAAGAAACTTAAAATCTGTTGCGCATAGAATTTTGGTGAAAAAAGATAAAATATAGCACAAGTAACAAAACAAAAAAGTTCAAGTTGTACGAAAATATAATTCTGTAGGTATATGGAAAATAATGTTTTAAAAATGTAAGGTAAAAAAGTGACACATAAGAGCCCTAATATTAAACATAATAAACCGATATAGAAATATTTTGTTTGTCGTCTCATTTTATTACCTTTTTAATTATCTTTGAATTATTTTATATTATCAAGAGATTTTTTGATTAGTTTTTTAAATTTTTCAACATCTTCTTTAGGAAATAAAATTTTACAAAGTTCATCGTAACGTAATAGTCTTCTAAACAAGATGTCTTTATCAGAATTGCTATTTGCTATAATTAATCTGTCTGAAAAATTGTCTATTATTCTTTCATTTTCTTTTAAGACATATATTTTAGCGAGTCTTCCATATAGTTCAAAAATTGTTTCTTTTGCTTCCGGTATATATTCTATTTTATCTTCTGGTATAATTTTTACTATTTTTTCGAGAGAAATCATTTTTTTTCTTTTAACTTCGTTGTTTAAAAAATAAAAATATACTTTTTCATTTTGCCAAAAAAAGTCCAGTGGAGTTAAAATATATTCTCTCCCTGAGCGAAGTGTAATTTTTAGAGAATATTTTGCATCTTTATATCTTTGTAACAATTCAATTTTTTCTTTAAAAATATTGTCACTTGCTCTTTTTTTTAATGTTTCAAATTTTTTAATTGTTTCACTGTATGCATCTTTTGTTGAAACATAAAGCATTTTCATAATTGCGTCATAAAAAATTTTATTTTTTTTACTTGGAAGCATAGAATCAGATAAAAAAAGCAAATAAGAAAAAATACTTGTTTCAAGAGAAGTATAATTTATACTTTCGGAAAATTTTGAAGCTGAATAATTAAGATTATTTTTTTCTATTTCAAAACCGGCATCTTTTATGATTTTTAAGTATTTATAAAATGTTGGTAATTTAATATTTAGTAGTTTGCAAATATCTTCTTTAGACAAAAAATTATTCATCAAAAGATTCAACATTTTTATTGTATTATTTTCGCTATTCATATTCTTTTTCATAAGAAGCTTTTAGGATTTCCAATTTTTCTTTTACTTTATTTTTAATTTTTTCATCTGAAATGTAGTATAAATCAGGACAAAAGGACATAAGTCTTTGAATAATAAAGAAATTATCTTCAAGCGGACGTTCGATTATTGCAATTTTTTTATCTAGTGAAATAAGCTTTTCTTTTTTATCTAAACTTATTTCTTCATATAAATTTTTTGAGATATGATATGTTAAAATGTCTTTTGATACTTCAAAAGGAACATTTTTTTGAATAATTTTTTCTATCATAAAAATTTTATCGACAGGTATATAAGAAAGATATTTTGAATTATCTATAGAACCCCAAAGATATAATCTGTTTGACCAATCTCCTATTCTCAAATCATCAGCATGAATTTTAATTTTTTTATTTTTTCCTTCGGGTAAAATATAGTCAATTAAGATAATATCTTTATTTTTACAATGGTTTTCAAGAGTTCTGACTAAAAGCCAATTTAAACTTGAATAATAGTCAAAATTAAGCAAATCACTTTTAAGTTCATCACCTTTTGCTGCAAAAATAATTTTGCAAAATAAACGAACAACCTTTCTTATTTTGTTGTAATTTTTTTGAGCAAAAAGAAGTTTTTTAATATCATGAATTATGGCAATTTCGGCTTCTGTTAATTCAAATTGTGTTGGTTTTCTTTTAAAGTGGTAAACATTTTCATTTTTCTTTTTTGAAATATTTATATTTATATCGTTTAATTTCAATTTGTTAATATACGAGTTTATAGAAGAATTAGAAATTTTAATATCATTTTTTTTAAACTCGGCTAAAAGTTCTTTTTTTGTGTAATCTTTTTCAGATAATAATTTTAATAAAAATAAAATTCTATATGTGCATGAAGTTTGCATATTTTCCTCTTGAATAAAATTATATAGGAAAACTAAATATTTTAATATTACATTTTTGCAAGGTTGATAAGTTCGTTTTTTGTGATTTCAAAATCAGTTTTGTCGTTTATATCTTGAATTAAAAAAGCGTTAATTTTATCAATTAAAGAAATTGCTTTATCAACTGATGCATCAGAACCTTTGGCGTAAGCACCTATGTTAATTAAATCTTCGTTTTTTGCATAACTTGCCATTAAATTTCTTATTTTGCCTGCTGCTTGTCTGTGTTCAGGTGTTACGATATTGTTCATAACACGAGAAATGCTTGCTAAAACATCAATCGCAGGATAATGGTTTTTATGGGCTAAAGCACGTGATAGTACAATATGACCGTCCAATATACTTCTTGAAGCATCGGCTACAGGTTCATTCATATCATCACCTTCAACAAGAACAGTATAAAGTCCTGTAATAGTACCAAATTTATTAGCACCTGCTCTTTCTAAAAATTTGGGTAATAATGCAAATACGGAAGGGGTGTATCCTCTTGTTGCGGGAGGTTCGCCGACGGCTAGTCCGACCTCTCTTTGCGCAAGTGCAATTCTTGTAACACTATCAAGCATAAAAAGAACATTTTTGCCTTTATCTCTAAAATATTCAGCTATTGCACATGCTACAAAACTTGCTTTTATTTTAACCAAAGCGGGCTGTTCCGACGTCGCACAAACAACAATTGAACGCTTCATTCCGCTTTCTGTCATAGTATTTTCAATAAATTCTCTAACTTCTCTGCCCCGCTCACCGATTAGGGCAATAACATTTATATCAGCTTCTGTATTTTTTGCAATCATTGCTAAGGTTGTGGATTTGCCAACTCCTGAGCCGGCAAAAATTCCGACTCGTTGACCTTTTCCTATAGTATTAAGTCCGTCTATTGCTCTTAAACCTAATGATAAAGGTTCATCAATAGGTTTTCTTTCAAGCGGATTAATAATTTTTGCGTTTGTAGGGTAATATTCATCAGCTACAATTTCACCTTTGCCATCTATGGGATTTCCAAGTCCGTCTAATACTCTTCCGAGGAGTGTTTCGGAGACTTTCACTTTCATGTGGGTTCCGGTATTAATAACTTTAGCTCCGGCGCAAAGTCCTTCCATGCTGCCAAGAGGCATTAAAAGTACTCTATCTTCTTTAAAACCTACAACTTCAGCAAAAATTTTTTCGGAAGTATTTTCATCAATTATATGGCATAAATCTCCTATTGAAGACACTGGTCCGTCTGCAACAATTGTTAAACCAATTATTTCAACAATTTTTCCGATTTTTGCGATAGTATTTGAATTATTTATTATTTGATTTAAATCTTTAAAGTTCATTTTTTGATTTTTCTTCAATATATTCTGTAGAAATTTCAATTTGTCCGTTTTTTGTATTCTCCATTATATCTCTTATTATTGTGTCCATTTGAGAGTTAATTGAGGCATCAAAACGTTCTTTTAGATTATCTATTATTATTGTATCTTCATCAAATTTTGGATTATAAATTATATTAAAGCCTTCATATTGTTTGAAATTTTCAAATTCAAATTCTATATCTTTGGTTAATGATTTTTTTTGTATTTCAAACAATAATTTAGCATATTTTTCGCTTAAAATTATATTTATATTTTCCTTTTTTTCAAAAAGTAATATTGTTGATTTTATTATTTTGTCTAAAATATTGGCATCAATTTCTTTGTGTAAAATTTTTCTTGAAATATTGATTATAATATCTAAAATGTCTTTTGAAGCTGATTTTAAGACTTTATTTCTTATTTCATATTGATTGTTGCAAAAAGTTTCTAAGTTTTCAATTTTTTCTTCTAATTCTTCTTGAATTTTTTGGTTTGCATCTTGATAGCCATCTTTGTATCCTTCATTGGTTGCGTCTATTTTTGCTTTTTCAATTTCTTCTTTTGAAGATTCAATAAGTTTTTCTGACTCTTTTTTTGTTTGCTGTTCGAGGTTTTTAGCTTTATTGGTTGCAGAATCTAAAATTTCTTGCGCATCTTTATTTGCATTTGAAATAATGTTTTCGCTTTCAATTTTTGCTTTCTCTTTGCTTTCCGCTAGTATTTTTTCGGCTTGAATTTTAGCATTTTTAATTATTTCTTGTGCATCTTTATTTGCATTTTGTATTATTAAATCGGCTTTATTTTTTGCTTCTGTATGTTCTTTTTCTAAAATATTTTCTTCTATATTATTAATTTCAAATTCTTTGTCAGACGTAGCAATTTTATCTGTTTTAACAATAACAAAATCGCCATCAAAATTAATATTATCAGGTTTTAATTTACTCAATTAATTCATCCTCTTGACTTCCGCGATAAATTGTAACTTCTCCAACTGCTTCAAGAGCTTTGATAATTCCAACAACTTTTGATTGAGCTTTTTGAACTTCTTTGGTTCTTACAGGGCCCATGTATTCTATATCTTCCAAAAGTACACCTTGAGCGCGTTCTGACATATTTTTCAAAATTTTGTTTTTAACTTCCTCTTTAGCGCCTTTTAATGATGTAGCTAAGTCTCTTGAATCAACTTCTCTTAAAACTCTTTGAATAGATGAATCATCAAGTTGAATAATATCTTCAAATACAAACATTAAACTTCTGACATCTTCCGCCAGTTCCGGAGTTTCTAATTCCATCATTTCTATAACATTTTTTTCTGTGGCTCTGTCTGTACTGTTCAAGATGCTTGCAAGTGTTTTTGTGCCGCCTGCTTTAGAAAAGTCTGATGCCACAACATTTGAAAATCTGGATTCTACAATTTTTTCAACTTCAGATATAACTTCAGGATTGGTGGTTTCCATTTGTGCAATTTTTAAAGCAACTTTGTGTTGAATATTAGGAGCAAGGCAATTAAGTACTCTTGCTGATTGTTCAGGTTTTAGATAGGCTAAAATGAGGGCAATTAGCTGCGGGTTTTCATTTTGAAAAGAAGTTGCCAACTGAACAGGGTCTGCTTCATTAAAAAATTGAAAAGGATTTGAATTTAAAATCGTTACAAGTCTGTTTAATATGTTATTCGCTTCTGCTGCTCCGTAAGCTTTTTCTAATAATTCACGAGCATAGCTCATACCTCCTGCGGCTAACATAGAGGAAGCTTGAAAAACTGTGTGAAATTCGTCTACTACTGCTTCAATAACTTCTTGTGGCAACTTTGAAATTCCGGCTATTTCAATCGTAATTTGTTCTAGTGCATTATCGTCTTCTATATTTTTCATAATTTCGGATGCTGCAGTTGGCCCCAGTGTAATTAAAAGAGCTGCAACTTTTTGTGTAGGTGTCATATTTTCTATACGAATGTTTGCCATTTGTTTTCTTTCTTATTCTTTTATGTATGAAGTTAAAATTCTGGCTGCTTCCTCAGGATTTCCGAGAATAGAATTAATAATTTCACTTTTCTTTTTGTCTATTGCTGAAGTATATTGTATTTCCTGTTGATAAAAATCTTCATTGTTTGTTTGATTTTGTTGCAAGGCAAGATAAGGGTCGAATGAAGGTAAAATGTCTTCAGGTTCTTCTTCTTCTATTTCTTCTTCTTTTGGTTTTGGAGCCTTAAATATATTTCCAAAATTATGAAGTGCCATTAGTCCTAAAACTAAAATAATGAAAACTGGAGAAACATTTTTGAATATAAATGTTAAAATTTCCATTATAAATTCTTGTTGTTTTTGTTTATCGCGCTCAAGTTCTTCGGAGTTGTCAATTCCTGTGAATTTAAGACTTGAAACGCTAACAACATCACCTCTTGAATAATCCATGCCGGCAGCAGCGGCAACGAGGGCTTTTATTTCTTCTTTTTCATCATCTGTTAAAATTTTATTAACTGCAACTGCAACGCTCATACGGACAACAGACCCTGGAGCATATACTACTTGTTTAATTTCTTTTGTTACAGCGTAAGTTGTTGCCGATTTTTCTTTTTCGTAACTTAATTTTCGTACATCATCTGAATTTGATCCGTAATTTTCATTTTCATAGTTAGTAGTTTTTGCAGGAGTTTGATTTAGAGGTAATTCGCTAACATCTTGTGCGGCAGATGCTCCTTGTGCTTGGTTAAGTGTCTGATTTTCGTTTTGTGCTGCGTTAATATTATCCATTTGATTTTGTGCGTTTATTTGAGCTTGTGTTTGGTTAGGATTGTTATTAATTTCTTTTTGTTTTTGGTTGCTTGGTAAATCTTTTGGATTTGAATATATTTCTTTTTCGCCTTGACGGGAGATAACAATTCCTGAATCGCTATCTTTGTTTGGAGTGTAGCTTTCTATTGTTGCTCTTGTTTGATTGAAATCCATAACAGTAGAAACTTGAACGGAGACATTATCTTTTCCCATTATTGTTTCAAGAGTATCTTTAATTTTTTTAGCGGCTTCTTTTTCAAAATTAGTTCTGTAGCTTTGCATATCAGAAGAATTTTTAGAAACATCTTCAGACAATACATTTCCAAATTGGTCTGTTAAAAACACTCTGTCGTTTGTTAATCTTGGAACTGAATATGCAACGAGATTTTTAATTGCAAGAATTTGGCTTGGTTTTAATTTTACATTGGGTTCTAATATTAAAACAACACTTGCTGATGGTTCTTCATCCTCATCAGAAAAAATTGAACGTTCAGGTTCTGCTAATTGTACTCTTGCTTTTGAAACCCCATTTATTTTTTCTATTGAGCGTGTTAGTTCACCTTGAAAAATTCTTTGTTTAGTAAGTTTATTTTTAAAATCAGTAGATCCTAGCTGTAAATCATCTAAAAGTTCAAATCCGCCAGTTGTATCACGAATTAAATCGTTTTCTGCAACAAAAAATCTTAAATCTTCTTTGTCTTGATTTCTTACTAAAATTGCTGTTTTATCTTCTGAAAGTTTGTATGCATGACCACTTTTTTTGAAACTTTCTGTTATAGCTGCAACATCTTCTTTGCTTAAATCAGAATACAAAACTGTCCAATTTGGTTCTGTTGCTTTTACTATAAAAAATATGCCCACAACAAACATGGCAACTAAAAGTGCGGCGATTGAAAATTTTTGATTTATATCTAGCTTTAACCAAAGTCTCTTAATATCTTCGATTAATAATTTAACATGTTCATTCACAGATTTTATCCATTACTAATTCAATATCCGAGTAGAATACTCCCCAATAATATAATATATTACTTAAATGTAATTTCAATAATGTTAAGAGTTTGTAATTAAAATTTAATATACAACAATATCATCAGTCATAAATCTGTATAATTGCACGTCATCTTGTTCTTCTTTTGGTTTATTTTTTTCTTTTTCAATTCTTTCTTGTTCTTCTTTTGTTTCTGATTTTATTTGAACAAGAGGTTGTCCTTTTTCTCGATTAAAGAAATTCCATTTAAAGCCGTCTATTAAACCATAATCTGTTTCGCTCCTATATGAACCAAAATTAATGGCAAAAGAAGGTACTACAGTGAAAAATAAGAAAAATACATACAAAATGATTTTTTTCATACTTAAATATTAGCATAATTTAAGGTATTATTAAAGCATGTTTGAATACGATTATGAAAACGAAGATAAAGATTTAAAACAAGTAGGGTTAGAGCTTATGTTCTTAACCCCTGAAAAGTATTCAAATCCTGAGGGAATAACTGCTGTTGAATTAGCTAAAAGGGTAGGAATTGATATTAGTATTGTTAAAAAAAAGCTTAAACTTTTATATGATCATGATATTATAAGATGTTCAGGTTTAAATCCAAAATATTGGCGTTTTGATGAATATAATTATCAAAGGTTAAATGAAGAAGATGAAATTTATCAACTTTTATGTTCTTTTGATGATGTAGATTTTGATAGGTATTTTAAGTATTGAAAATAAATGATGAAATTATAGTCGACATAGAAAAAATAACTCCGACTGGCGAGGGTTTATGTCGTTTTGGGGAGAAAAAGTTTGTAATTTTTGTTAAAAATAGTCTTCCTGATGAGAAAATTAAAATTAAAATTATTTCCATAAATAAGCATTTCGCAAGAGGTCAAATTGTTGAGATAGTAGAACCTTCAGATAAAAGAATTAAGCCATTTTGCGCTTTGTATAATGCCTGTGGTAGTTGTCAGATGCAAATTTGTGATTATAATTATTCAATTAAATTAAAGGAAGAAATTTTAAAAGATATTTTTAAAAATGAAAAAGGTATAATTTTACCTATAATAAAAAGTTCTAAAACAAAGGAATATAGACATAAGGTTCAATTTCCTGTAAGGCAGACTAAAAATTCAAAAAGGGTGTTAATTGGTTATTTTAAAGAAAATTCTCATGAAATTACAAATATAAAATTTTGTTGTATGCACCCTCAAATAATGAATAAAATAGCTGATTTTATTCGAAATAATAATATATTTGATTGTTATGATGAAAAAAAACAAAATGGACTTTTAAAAAATGTTATAGCCAGAATAAGTTCATCTGATAATTCAATTATTTTAACTTTTGTTTTGAATATTAACGAAAAAAAATTTAAATTATATAAAAATGATGTATTAGATTTTGCTAGAAAAATATCTGAAGAATTTAAAAATATAAAGGGGTTTTTCGTTAATTTCAATGAAAAAAATACTAATAGTATTTTAGGAGAAAAAACGATTAAAATTTTAGGCGAAGATTTTATTTTGCAGAAATTGGGAGATAAAATTTTTAAAATTGGCGCAGTTAGTTTTTTTCAGGTTAATCCTTATTCTGCTTTTGAATTGTTTAATGTTGTAAAGGAAAATATAAAAGAAAATTCAACTATCTTGGATGCATATGGTGGGGTTGGTGCTATTGGAATATTTGCGGGTAATAAAGCTAAAAAAATAGTTCTTGTTGAAGAAAATCAAAATGCTACTCAAATGGCAAAGGAAAATTATGAATTAAATTGTATAAAAAATTATGAAATATTTAGTAATGATGCTAAAAAACAATTTAAAATTTTTAGGAATGAGAATAAAATTTTTGATTATACAATTTTAGATCCGCCAAGAAGTGGTTGTGACAAAGAAAGTCTTGAGGATATAGTAAAAATTTCAAAAAATATTATTTATGTATCTTGCAATCCGATTACTCTTAAAAGGGACATGGAGATAATAAGAAATTTTGAATTTGAACCTGAATTTATTCAAGGGGTTGATCTTTTTCCTTATACTTATCATATTGAAACAGTTATTTTATTTAAAAAAGGTGAACGAAATGAAAGAAATTGAAGAGAGAATTGAAAATTTAAAGCTTTTAAAAAATGAAATTGAAAGTATAAAGCAGGCTTCTTTAATTTTGATTGAAGCGTTTAAGAATAATAATAAAATTCTTTTTTGTGGGAATGGCGGTTCTGCAAGCGATAGCAATCATTTGGCTTGTGAATTTATTTCAAGGTTTAAAAAGGATAGAGAATCTTTGCCTGCAATTTCATTGTGTGCTAATAATTCTGTTATAACAGCTATTGCAAATGATTTTTCTTTTGATTATGTTTTTAAAAGACAAATTGAAGGATTAGGGAAAAAAAATGATGTACTTTTTGCTATTTCAACAAGTGCTAAAAGTAAAAATGTTATAGAAGCCATCAAACAGGCAAAAAAACAAAAAATGAAGGTTATTTTGTTAACAGGAAAAGATAAGACAAATTTAAATGTAAATTGCGAAATTAATGTACCAAACTATAAAACTGAACAAATACAAGAAATGCATATTGTAATAGGACATATTATTTGTAAAAATGTAGAAAATAATTTTTAAGGAGATATTATGCAATTTTTACACTCAATGATAAGGGTTAAAGATGAAGAAAAGTCAGTTAAATTTTATTGTGAACTTTTAGGTTTTAAAAAAGGTAGAAGAATTCGTTTAGAGGATTGTTTTTTGCAATATTTAATAGATGAAAAAACAGGATTTGAGATAGAACTTACAATTAATGATAAAATTCCTGAAAAATATACAGTAGGCGATGCTTTCGGGCATTTTGCATTTTTATGTGAAAATCTTGATGAAATAGATGAAAAAATGAAAAAACTAGGTTATAAATGGGAAGTAGAGCCTTTTTATATGAAAGAGGTCAAGACAAGAATTGCTTTCTTGCTTGACCCCGATGGTAATTCGATTGAATTAATTGAATTAGCTTAATAATCCAATCAATCCTCTCCTTCGACCAAAATTTTAGGATCCACACCTAAAACTTCACCAATTCTGTTTAATTCGGCGACAGATAATGTTGCCAATTCAGAAACCTCAAATTCTTCCACAAAGTTTAAAATTTCTTCTTCATTCATCGAAAAAATGGGAGATATGTACGGTTGTTTATTTTCTGAAATTAATTCAAATTTTGATAAATCTGATTTTTTTTCGGGTACTTTGACCAAATTTTCTGAATTTTTGAGGATTTCATCTCTTAAAATATTGGCTAATCTACTTTCCTCCAATGTTAATTTTTCATTTTTCATTAATATGCACACCTTTCTCGTTATTAAAGGTATCGACATTTTCTAACAAAAAATTAGAGAAAAATTAAATTTTGTTACAAATTGTAATATTATTAAGCTTTTTTCTTGAATTCTTCGGGACAATCTTCCCTGTCTTGGTTCCATCTGTCAAGTCCCAGTTGTTTCCTAACAAGTCCTATTCCGACGTGAACTCTCCATTCATCCATTTTTAATTGTGCTGCAAGAATTTTATGGCATCCGATTGGAGGTAAAGGCAACAATGGCTCATAAAGATTTTTAATTGCCATCATTTGGTCTGGAGTAATTGCAAGTTTTCTTTTTGGGAATTGAACTTTCGGTAACATCATTTTTTGTCTGATTAAATTAATTCCAAAAAAGACTTTTTTAGGTTCTAAATCTATAGCTTGAGCAATAACTTCATGTGCATCTGGATTTGGAAGGGGTAACATTTTTTTGTACATTTCTTCAATTTGTGCGAGTTGCTCTTTATTTATTAATAAAGGTCTTTGCTTGTTTGGTTTTTGAGGACGTCTAAAGTTATTTTTTTGATTCGGTTTTTGAGGACGTCTGAAATTGTTATCACGTCTTTGAAAAGAATTGTTTTTTGGTTTATTGTAGTTTTGATTATTTTGAGGGCGATTGTTGTACTTTCTTGCATACCCTTCTGGATTTCCCGAACCTGCACTGTAGCCTCTTGAATAATCTTGCACTACACCATTTTCGTCTGTAGGAGCAGATGATTCTGTTAGCCTTTCTGGATATAAACAGTCAGGACAAATAACCCTCTTGGGGTTTTTAGTTTCGAATTCTTTACCACATTTAATACACTTGTTCGTATACATTAAAATAATCTTTCTATTATTTTATTATTCCCATCACTTAATGAAATTAACTTAATAGGCAATATTTCAAATACACTCTCACTATTAGATATTTAATAACATTATTTTATATAAAAATTATAATTTATACAAGTATTTTATTTAAAACAGTATTTTTATTTGATTTTTTATTTAAAATTGCTAAAATTAATTATATGGCAAGAGATGGATTAATAAATTGTAAAAAGTGCGGAACGCTGTTTTTTAAGAATTCAGGCAGAGACGTTTGTGAAGAATGTTTTAAAAAAGAGTTGGAGTTAATTGACTCTATTAGAAATTTTGTTATTTCAACAGGAAAGGATAAAGTGCCTCTTGAGGATATTATTCAGGCATGTAGTGTTTCAAAAAATGATCTTGAGGATTTAATTTCAAGAGGAAGGTTGTTTACTGTTTTACCTAAGATTCTTATAAAATGTAGATTTTGTGGTGTGGAGCTTGAGGATGATGAAAAAACAGGCTTTACTTGTAAGAAATGTTTAATGCGGTTTTCTCCAAAAGTAACAGAACTTGAAAAAAAAGGCATAAATATAAGAAAATACGAAGAAGAAGCCCGAAATATAAATAGGCGCTTAAGGGGTGGTATAAATACCGCAGATAATGATACAAGATATGGTTTTATTCAAAATTATGATTTGTAATTTACATCACAAAATTGTTACCATACTTTAAAGAACCTGTTAAATAGCATTCTTTTAAAGTTTGTTTTAGATTCTTATAAACTTTTTGTTTATCGCCTTTTGAGGTTTTTTCAATTTTTGCTTTTGATAAGCTGTATTGGTCTGCGATTATACCTGAGTTTAAATTTAAATCTAAATTAATTAAAATTGAGCTAGTACGGCTATCCATAATGTTTTACCTTTTTATTTATATATTAATAAAAACAAAAAGTGATTGAATATATCAAAAATATATATTTTTGTTACATTTGTTTACATTAACTCAAATTCATTTAAATTAACATTTTTTATAGTGTGTTGTAAATTATTTAGATTATCTTTTATATAAATTTTTATATAATTTCTTGTGACAGCGCTATATAAACCCGTTTTAGGTGATTTTTTTTCAATTAAAATTTCTGCTTTTTTATTTTTGTTTTTGTTTAAAAATTCTTTGTGCAATTTTTCTGACAATTCTAGGATTAATTTTGTCCTTTCTGTTTTAATATTATTTTGAATTTGATTTTTCATAAAGTAAGCAGGAGTGTTTTCTCTTTTGGAGTATGGAAAACAATGAATTGAAGATAATTTTGCTTTTTTTAAATTATTATATGTTTCTTGGAATTCTTCGTTTGTTTCATCAGGAAAACCAACTATAATATCACATCCAAGATAAGGCAAATCAAAATTTTTATGCAGTTTTTCAATTAAAATCATTGCTTCATGAGCATTATAGCGCCTATTCATGCGTTTTAAAGTTGAATTTGACAAAGATTGTAAAGAAAGATGAAAGTGTGGACAAAATTTTTTGGATTTTTTTAAAAAATTAATCATATTGTCATTTATTTCATCGATATATAATGAACCAAGGCGGTAGCGACAAATTTCGGTTTTTTCAATTTCTTTTAATAAATCTAATAGTGTTTTATTATATTCATTTCCCCACTGACCTATGTGAATTCCTGTTAAAACTATTTCTTTTATGCCTTTTTGAATAATTAAATTAATTTGAAAAAGTATATTTTCAATAGAATTAGAACGTGAATTACCTCTTGCATAAGGAATTATACAGTATGAACACCGATTATTGCAGCCATCTTGAATTTTAACGCTTACTCTTGTAGATTTTGGATTAATTAAGTATTTATTTTTGAATTTTTTTTGTTTAAAAATATTTTCAACAAAAAATGTGTTTTCATTTTCAAATAGTTTGTTTATATATTTTTCAATATCTATTTTTTCTTCATTTCCCAATATTAAGTCAATATCTGAAAAATTAAAATTTTTATGTTGTTTGTATGTTTGAGCAATGCAACCTGCAAGAATGGTTTTTATATTTGGATTTTTTCTTTTTGCATAATTAAGTAAATATTTAGCTTGTGAATCGCTGTGAGAGGTTACTGTACAAGAATTTAAAATATAAATGTCGGCTTTTTCTAGTTTTGATGCTTTAAAGCCGAGTTTTTCGAGTTCATTTTGAATAATTTGTCCTTCAAGTTGATTTTGTTTGCATCCAAGAGATTTTATGTAAAATGTTTTCATAAAGAGATTTTAACATACGAGTTTTTTTGACTCAATAATTATTGTTATTGAAAAGACTTGGTGTACTTTATATAATCTTAATTTGCAACAAAAAATTCTATGTATTAAAATAACGAAATAGAACAAATTGGAGTAAATATGTGCGGAATAATCGGATATATAGGCAATAGAAAAGCTAGTGAAGTTTTAATTTCAGGGCTTTCACATCTTGAGTATCGTGGATATGATTCATCCGGTGTTGCTTTAATGCATGAAAATATTGTTGATATATATAAAGCTCAAGGAAAATTGGTTAATTTAATTGAAGTTTTGAAAACAAAAAAAGATATATGCGATATTTCTCATATTGGCATAGGGCACATAAGATGGGCAACTCATGGGCTTCCCACAACTATAAATGCTCATCCTCATACATGTAATTGTAAAAATTTGACTCTGGTGCACAATGGCATAATTGAAAATTATCAAGAATTAAAAGAGATTTTACAAAAAGAAGGTTGTATATTTCAATCTCAAACAGATACTGAAGTTGCAGCTCATTTAATTGCAAGGGAATATGGCAGAACAAAAAATCTTTTAGAGGCAATGCAATCTGCAGTTAAATTAATAAAAGGTGCATTTGCATTTTGTGCAATCCATAAATTAGAGCCAGATAAAATTGTGGTAGCAAAAAGAAATGCTCCCTTGGTTATTGGTCTTGGGGAAGGTGAAAATTTTATAGCTTCTGATATCCCTGCAATAATTGAATATACTAAAAAGGCAATATATTTATCAGATGATGAAGTAGGAGTTGTGGAAAAGGATAGTATTCAAATATTTGATAAAAATGATAAATTAATTGTAAATAAAGTTGAATATTTGCCTTTTGAAGCTGTTGCAATATCCAAGATGGGATATAAGCATTTTATGTTGAAAGAAATTCATGAACAAAGTGATGTTGTAAGAAATGTATTGTCAGGTAAGCTTTTAGGTATTAATAATGAAATAAAGTTAGAGGAATTTAAATTAACGCCTTCTGAAATAAATAAAATTGCAAGAGTACAGATTATTGCTTGTGGAACAAGCCTTCATGCAGGAATGGTTGGTAAATATATTATTGAAAAATTTGCTAAAATTCCAGTTGATGTTGAACCATCAAGTGAATATATATACAGAGAAACAATAGCTGATGAAAATACCCTTGTTATAGGTATTTCACAATCAGGAGAAACAGCAGATACAATAACGGCTATAAAACAGGTAAAAGAAAAAAAATCTCATATAGTAATAATTACCAATAGGGCTGATTCAACAATGGCACGTTTGGCAGACAGTTTATTGCCTGTTAATGCTGGAATTGAAGTTTCTGTAGCTGCTACAAAGTCTTATATGGCGCAGTTAATAAGTTTATATTTGCTTTCAATATATTTAATGGAGCAAAAGTTTGGTATAAGCTCAGTTACAGATGAAGTTAAAGTTTTAAAACAAGAATTAATAGAACTTCCTAGCAAAATTGAAGCTTTGCTCGAAAATGCTTTAAATGTACAAAAAGTAGCAAAAAAATATGCAAGTTATAAGGATTTTATATTTATTGCAAGAGGTATAAATTATCCTTCTGCGCTCGAAGGAGCATTAAAATTAAAAGAAATAAGCTATATTAATGCTACGGGATATGGTGCGGGAGAATTAAAACATGGGCCAATAGCAATGTTGGATGAAAATATGCCCGTTCTTGCAATTTTAAATACAGGCATTGTTTATGATAAGGTTCTTTCGAATTGCGAGGAGGCAAGAGCAAGGCAAGCTAAATTAATTGCAGTAACAAATTATATCGCAGATAAAGATGTTAATTTGTTTGACGATATAATAACTGTACCATCAGGAAGTGATTTAATAAGTCCTGCAGTTAATATAGTTGTGCTGCAACTTTTAGCTTATTATATAGCTGAATATTTGGGAAAAGATGTTGATCAACCTAGAAATTTGGCTAAATCAGTTACGGTTGAGTAAAATTTTTTACTATACCTTCTTTTATTAACATTTGTTTAACTTCAAATAAAATTTCTTTTTTAAGATTTTTGTCTTTATTGTTAACTTCTCCAAAGGGCTCGCCTGTGTTTGCGATAAGCCAATTTAGATTTACATGAAATTTTATAACAAGTTTTTCTAAAAATTCAAAAGACGGTTTTCTGTCCCCTCTTTCATAACTGGTATATGCACGATATGTGATATTTGTTTGTGTGGCAAATTCTTCTTGTGATAAATTAAGTTTCTTTCTTATTTCTTGAAGTTTTTTACCGTACATAGTATACTCCGCATATATGAATTTTTGTTAAAATTACCAATATGTGTTGACTTTTTTACCAAAATGTGTATAATGATAAGTGTTAAGTTGGTAATATTAAATTTATTCTGACTATATTATATTAGCATGAAAAATGGCAATTATTGTCTTTATTTGTGCTCTTTTTTTGGATTAAATAAATGAAGATTAAAATAATTAAATTTTCTGTAATTTTTGGAGCTTTTAGCCTAATCGAACTGATGATTAGTTTAATCACAATAAGTTGTATTACAGGAGCTTTTGCTCCTGTGATTACTAAAAAAATGAAAAGTAATAGCACAGTTGTATCATCATCAATGGTAAAACCTGATTGTAAAAAGTTTTCGGATGATTGCAGTTTGTGTTATGCAAATAAATGTTTAATTTGTGCTAAAGAATGTCAAGAAAATGAATATGAAAATATAGGGACATGTTTTTGTGAACCTTGCACAGATAGACACGAAAAATGTATAAGATGTAATGCTAAAGATTGTACAAGATGTGAAGCAGGATATGGTTTAACAAGTAATGGTAAATGTGAATTATGTCAAAAAGGATATTATTCTGATGGTACAACAGAATGTATAGCATGTCCGACGGGTCAATATCAAAATGAGACTGGTAAGACAAGTTGTAAAAATTGTCCGACAGGAACTTATCAAAATCAAACAGGAAAAGATAGTTGTATAAATTGTCCGACAGGAACTTATCAAAATCAAACAGGAAAAGATAGTTGTATAAATTGTTCAAAAGGCGAATATCAAAATCAAACAGGTAAAACAAGTTGTAAAGATGCTCCAAAAGGTTCTTATGTTGATACAGAAGGAGCTAGTAATTATACCCAGTGTCCAACAGGAACTTATCAAAATAAAGTGGGTAAGTCAAGTTGTAATAATTGTTCAACAGGAACTTATCAAAATCAAATAGGACAAACAGGTTGTAAAGACTGTTCTGCTGGCGAATATCAAAATGAAACAGGTAAATCAAGTTGTAAATATTGCGCTGCAGGAAAATGGTCTTCTGCAGGTTCTAGTTCT
>CALUWK010000016.1 GCA_944324475.1 Candidatus Gastranaerophilales bacterium | reverse complement strand
AATTGCATTTTAAAAGCAGTAGCTTATATTTATGATTCAAAACCTGCTCTTGTAATGATTAGAGGCGATAAAGAAATTGAAGAAACAAAATTAATGAATGCACTTAATGCTCTTGAAATAAGACCAATGGAAGAAAGTGAAGTTTCTGAATTGTTGAATTCAAGTGCAGGATTTATTTCATATCGTGGAATTGATAAAACAAAAGTAAAAGTTTTATTTGATAACACTGCAAAAGGAATGAAAAATTTTGTTCTCGGTGCAAATGAAAAAGATAAACATATAGTTGGAGCTAATCTTGAAGAAGGTATTGAATTTGTCGATGTTTCAGTGGTTAAAGAAGGTGAATACTGCCCTGTTTGCAAAAAACCTCTTAAAGTTACAAGAGGAATTGAAGTAGGTAACATTTTTCAATTAGGAACAAAATATTCAAAGCCAATGAATGCTTGCTATACTGATGTGGACGGTCAATTAAAACCATATATTATGGGTTGTTATGGTATTGGTGTTTCAAGAACAATGGCTGCTGCTATTGAAAAATACCACGATGATTTTGGTATAATTTGGCCAAAAGAAATAGCACCATATCATGTGGATATTGTGCCTGTAAATGTTGAAGATGAACTTAAAGCTCGTGTTGCAAATGAATTATATGAAAAATTATGCGCTCTTGGAATTGAAGTTGTGATTGATGATAGAAATGAAAGAGCCGGTGTAAAATTTAAAGACGCTGATTTAATCGGTTTTCCGATTAGAATAACAGTAGGTAAAACAATATCAGAAGGTCTTGTTGAATTTAAAACAAGGGCAGATGGTGAAATGGTTAAAATTCCTGTAAATGAAGCAGTTGAAAAATGTCAAGAAATCCTCTTAAATTAAAAATCGCATATCTTTACCCTGATATTTTGAAATCTAACTGCGATAGGGCAAATGTTGATGTATTTTGTATGCGTGCAAGATGCAGAGATATAGACGTGTCTCTTTATGAAATTTATGGAAATGATAAAGTTCAAGCTTCTAAATATGATTTTTATTACATTGGCGGCTCTAATATTGAAGATTTAAGTCTTGTACAAAAATATTTGCTACAAAATGAAGATGAATTAAAAATCGCTGCTATTTCTGCCGTTCCAATGCTGGCTGTTAATTGTGGTTACCAACTTTTTGGAAATTTTTATCAGTTGCATAATCAAGCTCAAATTGAAGGTATAAAGATTTTGGATGTTGATTCAATAGCAGGAAAAAAACATCATTTTGGTAATATTTACGGAACTTGTGAATTTTTGAAAAATAAGATAGTAGCTGGTTTTGAAAATCATGGTATTTTAACTTATTTAAAATCAGGGGTAAGTCCATTTTTAATATTAAAGCGCGGTCTTGGAAATAACGGTAGAGATAAAACAGAAGGAGCCAGATTTAACAATGTTATAGGGACTTATATGGTGAGTCCCATATTAGCTCAAAACCCACATTTTTGTGATTTTTTAATTGCTGTTGCTTTGAGAATCAAATATAAATGTCGTATTCCCTTGACAAAATTAACTGATGATCTTGAGTGGTATTCGCATAATTATATTGTAGATGCAAAATAATTTAAAAATATTTATGTCTGTGGTAAAAATAATTTATGCTTTTAGTAATTGATATTGGAAATACAAATACATCGATTGGAATTTTTGATGATGACAAATTGATAAAGACTTTTAGTTTTTCATCCGATATAAAAAAAACAGATGATGAATATGGTATTATTTTGCTTTCAATTTTAAAGCATAATAACTTATTAAATAAAATTGAAGGTGCGATTGTTTCTTCGGTTGTACCTCAGTTGTGCGAGGTTTTTAAAAGTTCTATATTTAAATATTTAAATATAGAAGCAATAAGTCTTTCTTATAAATCTAACATGCCTGTTAAGTTATCATTAAAAAATAATAAAGAGATTGGTGCAGATAGGATTGCAAATGCTACTGCTGTGTGTTTAAAATATAAGTTGCCTGCAATAGTTATAGATTTTGGTACGGCAACAACATTTGATATTGTTGATGAAAACGCTAATTTTATAGGCGGTATTATTGCCCCTGGGCTTAAAATTCAGGCTAATTCTCTTTCTCAATTTACTTCAAAACTTCCAAAGCTTAAAATAGAGGCCCCTGAAAATTCAATAGGTAAAGATACAATTTCTGCTATGCTATCAGGTATTGTATTAGGTCATGGTGCAATGATTGAAGGCATGATAAGAAGATGTGAAAAAGAGCTTGGAAAAAAGGCCACAGTTATTGCAACAGGCGGTTATTCAGATGTTTTGTTTAAAAGCACAGCTAATGTTTTTAATTATATTGATAAAAATTTGACACTGTTTGGATTAAAAGAGCTATATTATTTAAATAAGGAATAACAACAATGGAAAATCTTGTTTTAAAAATTAAAAAATTAGAAAATTTTGTTTCAATGCCCGAATATAAAACATCAGGCGCTTCTGCCATGGATTTAGTTGCTGCAATTGATGATGATATTGTTATTCCATCAGGCGAAATCAGAATGATACCAACAGGAATTGCAATTGAATTGCCTCATAATACAGAAGCTCAAGTACGCTCCCGCTCCGGTTTAGCAATAAAATCAGGGATTGCTGTGGTTAATGGTATCGGAACAATTGATGAAGATTATAGAGGTGAAATTTGTGTCGGTTTAATTAATCATTCTAAAGCTGATTTTAAAATTTCAAGAGGAGATAGAATTGCTCAAATGGCAATAATGGAGGTTTTAAAGCCATCAATTGTTGTTGCTGACGATTTATCAGATACTAAAAGAGCAGAGGGCGGATTTGGTTCAACAGGCGTTAAATAGTTTGTTTTGTGGAATTAAATTAACAGATGTACGGATTTAATTTTGAACTTGACGATTTTCAAAAAGAAGCAATTGAGCACATTCAAAATGGGAAAAGTGTTGTAGTTTGTGCTCCAACAGGCGCAGGTAAAACTTGTATTGCTCAAAGTGCAATACATTTAGCGCTCGAGCGAAGTGAAAGAATATTTTATACAACTCCTCTGAAGGCTTTATCCAATCAAAAATATAATGATTTTTCAAAGTCTTATGGGGCTGATAATGTTGGGCTTTTAACAGGTGATACCACTATAAATCGTGATGCTCAAGTTGTTGTAATGACTACAGAAGTATTTAGAAATATGCTCTATGGTACAACATTCGGCACTGTTAAGGATAATTTAAGAGATGTCCGCTATGTTGTTTTAGATGAAGTTCATTACATGAATGATGAATCAAGAGGTACTGTTTGGGAAGAAAGCATTATTTATTGTCCAACTAATATTCAAATAATAGCACTAAGTGCAACAGTAAAAAATTCTCAACAATTAACAGATTGGATAAACACAGTTCATTCAAAAACAGAGCTTGTTTATACCGATTTTCGTCCTGTTCCTTTGAGATTTTTTTACTATGATAGCTCAAAACCAAACACAATATTACCGCTGTTAACTCCGGATGGTAAATTAAACAGCAAAATTCGCCCTGAGAGCAAATATAAATATTTTAATAAAAAAGAAAAACTAAAAAACCCTACAACAAGCGTTATTCAAGTGTTAAATGAAAAAAATATGCTCCCTTGCATATATTTTACTTTTTCAAGAAAAAAATGTGATGAAAACGCTAGAAAATGCTTGAAATTAGAGCTTTTAAATAAAGATGAAATCATAAAAATTAATGAAATAGTTGATGAATATATTAAAGAAAATCCGTATTTAGAAAATAATCCTCAAATTGATTTAATAAAAGCAGGAATTGCCTCTCATCATGCGGGTTTGTTGCCTGCTTGGAAAGCATTGGTTGAAAAATTATTTCAAATGGGTTTAATAAAAGTTGTTTTTGCAACTGAAACCTTAGCGGCTGGAATTAATATGCCGGCAAGAACCACTATAATAAGCTCAATATCTAAAAGAACAGATGATGGTCATAGAATGTTATCTGCAAATGAATTTTTGCAAATGTCAGGTAGAGCTGGTCGTAGAGGTATGGATGAAATCGGCTATGTTGTAATTATTGGAACACCTTTTCAGACTCCTGATGAAGTAGCAACTTTAGTTAAATCAGACGCAAACCCTTTAGAATCTAAGTTTTCTCCAAGATATTCAATGGTTTTAAATTTACTTCAAAGATTTTCTCTTGAAGAAGCTCGAGAGCTTATATTTAAGACATTTGGCTATTTTTCATCAACTGATAGATTAACTCCTTTGTTAAAGAAAAAAGAAGCAAGGTTTGAAGATATTAAAAATATACACGATTTTACTTGCAGATGGAATTTATCTGATGAAGATTTTGAAACTTATAACAAGTTAAAAAATCAATTTGTTCAAACAAGAACACTCTATAAAACTCTAAAACGCCAAGCAAAAGGAAAATATAAAGACCCGATGATGGCTCCAGAGGTTATTGAGTTTTATCAAAAATCAAAAGAATTACAAAAAAGAATTGAAAATTTTGGCTGTAATACTTGTAAAATCTATAAAAAACATAAAAAATGCATCGAATTAACTCAAAGATACGAAAAAGAAATCAAAAAACTTGATAAAGAAATAGAATTTCAAAAAGACGTATATTGGCAAAAATTCTTAGCTCATAAATATATCCTTGAAAAAACAGGTAATTTGTCTGACGATTATCCAACTCAAAGAGGCAAAATTACCATGGCGCTAAGATGTGAAAATGAATTATATTTATCTGAAATTATTTTATCCGGTTTATTGGATAATTTAAATGTGGTTGAATTAGCCTCTGTAATTTGCGCTTTAGTATCTGAAGAAGCAAGAAAAAGTGATGATGAAATAGCAAAACCATGTTCAAAAAACGTTCGAAAAACCCTAAATCAAATAAAAGATATTAGAAGAAAAATATTTCTGCTTGAGCGCGATAATAACATTGAAAATCCAATGTATATCAATCCTTTTTATTGTTATTTCATTGAATATTGGATAGGGGCAAATTTAAATCCTGAAAATAATCCGATAAATACTTGGGAAAATATGTTTGAAGATACTCAAACATCCCAAGGTGACGTTGTTAGAACGTTCAAAAGAACTATTGATGTATTAAGACAACTATTGATTTTGGATGATATTAGTGAAAATCTTAAGCAAAACGCAAAAGAAGCTATTAAGCTTATAAATATTGAACCTATTAATGTTGATTAATCACTTTTTTCCAGTAAATCTCCGACTTTTATAATAAGGTGATTGTATAAATTAATTGTCTCCGAACAAATATAAAGCTGCCTTTTGATTAAGCTTTTAATTGTCTCTTGCGTGCATTTCAGTATTGCTAAATCAAGTCCTATAGTACCTTTATTTTTTTCTAAAATTTTGTGTATTTTTTTAGAATATTTTTCATCTCGTTCGTTAGGCTCAATTTTATCTGCTAGAAATATTATTTTATCAAAAGTGTCCATATTAACTTTGCCTATGGTATGGTTTCTTATAGCGGATATAATCTTTTTATCTTCTATTCCAAATATTTTTTTTGCTAAATATGCCCCTGCTATAGCGTGATATGTTTTAGAATTTTTTAATTCATCACAACTGTAGCCTGATTTTATTTCATTGGTAATAATTTTATATAGTTCTTCATTATTCAAATTTTTTGCAAGATCATGGATTAATCCTGCTATATAAGCTGCGTTTTCATCTTGATTAAATATTTTTGCGAGCTTTTTTGCACACTCGGCGCAACCGATTGAGTGTGAATATCTTTTAGTCGATAGATTCTCTTTGAGCCAATTTTTTATATAGTCCGTTGTTTTCAATGTACTCTTTTACCCCTTTTGGAACTAAATTAGTTATATCTTCTTTGTTTTGTACCATTTTTCTTATTGCTTCAGAGGATATATTAAGAAAATCAATATTTAATATTTTGTAGCTGTAACCTCTGTTTTTAAAATATTCAAATGCTCTTTCGTTTATAGTTTGGCCATTTTTAAATTTTCTAGGGACAATAATAAAATTAAGATGTTCTTTTAAAAATTGCGCTTCTTTCCAATTTTCTATTTGAAAAAATTGATCATAGCCAATTATAAAATTTATCTTTTCTTGATTGAATTCAGGTAAATGTTGAATTGTTCTGTATGTATAACTGGGAGGTTTTAGTTTAGATTCTATGTCTGAAACAGGTTCTTCTCCGACAGCAAGTTTTACCATGTTAAATCTGTGTATAAAACTAAGTGTTTCGATGGTCGATTTGTGAGGTGGCATATAAGAAGGCACAAATATAATATTTTTAAAACCAAGTTCCTTAACTTGTTTCGAAATTTCAATATGTCCCAGATGTATTGGATTAAATGTTCCAAAAAAATAGCAATTCATAATTTATATGATATAACAATTTTATAAAATAGTATAGATAGATTGAATAATGTGTTAAATATTGATTCTTTAAGTTTAAAATATTTTTTTGATGAAAATCAAGATTTTATAAATGGAGCTGTTGTTCAAAAGATTCAACTTCCAAGTCGATTTGAAATTATTTTAAATTTAAGAAATATAAAAAAAAGCGAAAATAAAAAATTATATATAAACGTAAATCCTAAATATCCTCATATTTGTTTTGTAAATGAATTTTCTATAAAAAAGAGAGATATATCTATCCCAAAAAATCCCCCAATGTTTTGTATGCAGTTAAGAAAATATTTAAATGGTTCAAAAATAAAAAGTTTTAATATAGTTAAATACGAAAGAATACTTGAGCTTTATTTTGATTATATTGATGAAATTGGTTCTTTGACAAAATTATGTTTGGTATTTGAGTTTATGGGTAAGTATTCGAATGTTATTTTATATAATGCAGTTTCTAAGGTTATTATCGGTTCAATTCATAATGTGTCTATTCAGAAAAGTTCGATTAGAGAGGTTTTTGGCGGTGCTAGATATATTTATCCTCCCATAAAAGAAAAACTCGATGTCCTTAGTTGCAGTTATTCAACTTTTTTTGAAATTGCGAAAAATCTTAATGTTAATGTTATAAATGAAAATTTTTATTATTTTTCAAAACCTCTTTTAAATAAAATTTTAAGCAAGTTTCAAAGCATTGAGGAATTGTTTTCTTTTCTTCAAAATTTGCAAGCAGGTAATAGTTTTTCTTTTATGATTTCTTTTTGGGGTTCAGGCGACAACATTTCAGATGCTATAGATAATTATTTTTCTAATGTTATGTTTGAAGAAATTTTGAGTACTAAAAAAGTTTGTCTTATAAAATGTTTGAGAAAAAATTATAATAAATTAAAAAAAACATTGTTAAAGAAACCTGATTGTAAAAAGTTTGAAAAATACAAAAAAGCTGGTGATTATATAATGGCCAATCTATATAAGAATTGTTTGGATAATTTTTATATTGATGGAGTGCAAATTGATGTGGACAAGAATATTTCTTTGAATCAAAATGCGCAGGATTATTATTCTTTATATAAAAAAGCAAAAGTTGAGTTTGAATATTCAATAAAAAGGTATAATGAAGCGAAGGAAAAGCTTGAATATTATGATAGTTTACTTTTGAATGTTGAACTTGCGCAGGATTTTGATACTATAAGTCAGATTGAAGATGAATTTTCAGAAATAGGATTATTAAAAAATCAGGCAAAAAAAGTTGATAAAATAAGGTTAGAACCTATTATTTACAAGGGATTTGAAATTTATTTTGGTAAAAATAACAAGCAAAATGATTATATAATTTCAAAGATTGCCCAAGGTGAGGATTTGTGGTTCCATGGGCTTAATTTTGCAAGTTCTCATGTTTTGTTGAAAATTAAAAATAATAAAAATTTTCCAAATAGGGATGTATTGGAGTTTTGCGCAAAGTTAGTTAAAGAAAATTCTAAGGCAAAATATTCTGGTAAGACTTCAATAATTATGACGAAAAGAAAAAATGTAAAAAAACCGCCAAATACATATCCAGGTTATGTTACTTATAAAAATGAAGTTGAAATTGTTATCTAGCTTTTTTGTAATATAATGAATTTAAGAAGTATAAAAAAGGAATTTGATATGCAGGTTTCATATGAATGGCTAAATGAGTTTGTTGATTTAGACGGAATAACTCCTCAAGAAATTGCTCATAATCTTACTATGTCAGGATTAGAGGTTGAAGAAATTGAATATAAAAAACCTGCTTTTAAAGATATTAAAACGGTAAAAATTGTTAAAATTGAAAATCATCCTAATGCTGATAAATTACATCTTGTTACTTTGGATGTTGGTGGTTTGGAAAAAAGAGTCGTATGCGGTGCTCAAAATATCGAAGTTGGTCAGATAGTTCCTTATGCTTCTGTTGGTTCAACTGTTTTAAACAGAAAAACGGGTGAAAGTTTTGAACTTACTCCGGCTGTTATACGAGGAGTTGAATCACAAGGTATGTTGTGTTCGCAAGATGAGCTTGGTTTATCTAATTTGCAGGAAGAAGATGGAATTTTAATATTAAATCGTTTATATGATAATGTTGAATTAAATCAACCGTTAGAAAAGTTGATGAATTTATCTGACGAGATTATTTTTCATGTTGCCCCTACTGCAAATCGTGGCGATGAGATGAGTGTGCTAGGGATAGCAAGAGAGTTGTGCGCACTATTCAATCGAAAAATTAAGTTTGAAAGACCTGTAATAGAAGAAAAGAAACTATCAGATTTTGAAGTTGAAATAAAAAATAAGGAGATTTGCAAGTTTTATTCTGTAGGAGTTTTGAAAAATTTAAAAATTAAGCCTTCACCTGATTTTATACAAAGAAGAATTATAGCTTCAGGCATGCGTCCGATAAATAATATAGTTGATATAACAAATTATGTAATGTTGGAGTATGGAACACCGCAGCATGCTTTTGATTATGATAAATTAAATAATTATTTATGTGTCAGGTATGCTGATGATAATGAAAGTATAGTAACTATTGATGGAGTTGAAAGGAAACTTGTAAACAATCAAAGTGTTGTTATTGCCTCTAAAGATGAACCTGTTTGTATTGCAGGTGTCTTTGGAGGGCTAAATTCCGAAATTGATGATAATACCAAAAACATTGCTCTTGAAGCTGCATATTTTACATCTCACACTAACAGAAAATCTGCTCATAGTGTCGGTTATCGTTCAGAGGCTTCATCCAGATACGAAAGAGGGATTGATATAGAAATGGTCATGCCTGCTTTGTATCGTTCTATTGAATTATTAGAAAAATATGCAGATGCTGAGTTTATAGGTATTTCTAAATGTGGATGTGATAGTTTACCACCTATTGACATAACTTTAAGGAGTTTTGAAATAAAGAGGATTTTAGGTATTGAAATTCCTCAAGCAAGATGTATTGAAGTGCTTGAAAATCTTGGGTTTCAACTGTTGGGTAAAAATGAATTGGCAGCAAAGTTTAGAGTTCCGAGTTACAGATATAATGATGTTGTTAGGGAAATTGATTTGATTGAAGAAATTTCAAGAATAGAAGGGTTTGATAAGATTAATCCTGAAATACCATATATATCTGAAGGAGCTAACATAAGTTTTGATACAAAGACTCTGAAAAAAGTAAATGAGATAATGCTTTCTTATGGATTTGATGAAATAGTAACAGGTTCTTTGGTTGGTGATAATTTATGTAAATATTATATGCAACCTTTGGATGCTTTAATGGCGGTTAATGTATTGAATCCACATTCGGAAGATTATACGACCCTAAGACAGGCTTTGATGCCCAATATGCTTGAAGTTGTTAAAAATAATTTCGATAACGGGCAGAAGAATTTTAGATTATATGAAATTGGAAAAGCATATATTAAAATTTCTGAACCAAGTGAAGATTTTTCTGGCGTTAAAGAAATTAGAAGACTCTCTGGTTGTATTTTTGGTTCTATTGAAAATGCTCTATATAAAAAAAGAGAGTATGATTTTTACACTCTAAAAGGTGTTCTTGAAGCTTTATTTGAGAGCTTGGGGCTATCAAAGAGGGTTGTTTTTTCTTCTTTGAATGAAAGCGAAATAAAAGCTTTTGAATTTTTGCATCCTGCTCAAAGTGCATCAATTTCAATATTGGGAAAAAATAAAGAATCGGTTGGTTATATTGGCAAATTACATCCTGTTTTGTCGGATAAATTAAAATTTAATCAAGCTTTGTATGTTTTTGAAATCAATTTAGATGAAGTAATTTTTGCTATGACTCCGTCAATTATTAAGTTTAAAAAATTGCCGGTATTTGGAGCCGTGCAAAGAGATATAGCTTTTGTTGTAAATAAAAGTATTACTGCGGATGAAATTTATAAAGTTATTAAGAAATCGGCAGATAAAGGCATATTTAAAACATCTAAGATTTTTGATATATATGAAGGTCATGGGATTGAGAATGGCAAAAAATCTTTGGCTGTGAGAATTACACTCCAAGATGAAAATAAAACTCTAACAGATGATATTATACAAGCTGAAATCAATAAGATAAGGTTTGGACTTGAAAAAAATGTCAATAGTCTTGTTTTAAGATAGGTTTTATGATTTTAATTACTGGTGGTGCGGGATATATCGGAAGCCATTGCTCGATAGAATTTTTGAGAAATGGTTTTGATGTTATTGTATTTGATAATTTTTCTTTGGGTCATAAAAAGATTATTGACAATATTATGTTTAATTATCCTAATATTGTTTTGTTTCAAGGTGATTTAAGAAATAAAAAAGATTTAGATATTGTTTTTAGAAAATATCAAATTGATGCAGTAGTTCATCTTGCTGCATTTTCACAAGTTAAACAAAGTATATTAGAACCTGAAGTATACTACGAAAACAATGTTTTGGGTACTTTAAATCTTTTAAGTTCGATGGTTAAAAATAATGTCTTAAAAATTATTTTTTCGTCATCGGCTGCAATATATGGCGAACCAAGTTATATTCCGGTTGATGAAACTCATCCTAAAAATCCAATAAATACTTATGGCAAGACTAAACTTGTTGTAGAAAATATAATGGATGATTATGATTTAGCTTATGGTTTAAAATCAATTAGATTGAGGTATTTTAATGTTCTTGGCGCAAATTATAAAGAAAATATCGGCGAATGGCATGATGTTGAAACTCATCTTTTGCCAAATATCATAAAATCAGTTTTAAAATCGAAATTTAAGTTTAAAATATTTGGTGCAAATTATCCTACGTTTGATGGGACTTGTATTAGAGATTATATTGATGTTGAAGATATAGCAGAAGCTCACAGACTTGCTTATAATTATTTGAATAAAAATAATAAAACGGATGTATTTAATTTAGGAAGTCAAGATGGCGTAAGTGTTAAGCAAATGTGCAATCTTGTATCTAAGATTTTAGATAAAAAAATTTCTATAGAGTACACTTCAAAAAGACAAGGGGATTGTGCAATTTTGCTTGCAGATTCTTCTAAAGCAAAAAAAATTCTTAATTGGAAAGCCAGAAATTCTATAAGTGATAGTATTTATAATGCTTATCAATGGGAAAAGATTTTAGAGAGTTTTAGTTAGTTTGATGTTTTTTTTGAAATCTTATTATTGCTTCATTTATTTCTTTTTGCATTTCAATTTGTCTTTCTCTTATTTTTTCTTTACCTTCATATAAAGGTTTAACCGGATCTCCTTCAGGATTGATATTTGTTCCAATGAGGCTATCTTTAATTTTTTGTATGTCGTCTTCCGCATTTTTTATTATATCAAGCACTGTTTCTATTTCTTCATCTAAAAAACCTGCTTCATATAATTTTACTGCAAGATTTAGCTTTATATCCTCTCTTTGTTTCATTATTTCTTCGGTTTTAGATGTTTCTTTTATTATTCCAAATTTTTTTCCAATTTTTTCAAAAATATCCATTTTTTCTCCTATAGTTTTACTTCGTATTTTGAAACCCAATTTAGCCCAAATTTATCTATGTATAAAAATAGCCATTCACGATATCTTAAATACATCCAAAGGGGATTTTTATAGTGTATTAAACTGCTATGTTTGCATTCTAATATTATTTCATCGAGTTCTTTTTTTGTCATTCCAATACACTCAAATTCTATGCTTGGCGAGAATTCACCTTGTTTTTCAAATATTTTTGTGATTCCAAATTTTTCAGGGTTTGCTGCTATTTTTGCATGTTTACCCATTGTAAAAACACTTCTTCCATAGGAATTAATAATATCTTTGTTTTCTGCAATCATTTTTATTGTTTCTCTCGCGTCTTCTTTGGTTTCAAGTGGGTAGCCGAAAAAAATAAACGCAAAATTCCAAATTCCATATTTATTTGCATTCTTAAGAATTTCAAATCTTTTATCTAAATCAATACCTTTATTTATAGATTCCATTATTTTTTTAGAACCAGACTCAAGTCCCCACATAACCATTTTTAGTCCTGCTTTTGATGCATTTTCTAGGGTTGTCTCATCAAATGCTGTTTCTAATCTTGCATCACAAAAGAATTTTGGTTTTAAGTTAGTTTTCATAAGTTCTTTTGATAAATCATTCAGGTATGTTGGAGACACTGATTCATCAATAAATTCAAAATGTTCTATATTATATTTATCTTTTAGTTCCCGCATTTCGGATATAACTTTTTCTATTGATTTTACATTGAATTCTTGCCCGAAGTCTTGATCACAAAAGGTACATTTTCCCCAATAACATCCTCTTGATGTTTGGTAGGGTAGCACAATTTCTGGGCAGAAATATTTATTTAAATCAAAATCATCCAAATTTAAATTTGCCATTTCATTTAATTTTATTGGTTTCATTTTTTCTGTAAAATATGTTTTTTTATTCTTAAAATATATTAAGTTTGCGACTTTATCTATTGGAATTTCATCATTAACAAATTTTGCTATTTCTATAATTGGACCTTCGCCTTCTTCTATTGATATTGAGTCACAGAATGTTGAAAATTCAGGATTTTTCATTATCTCGTCTTTAACTCTTCCGAAGAAATTCCCTCCTATGTTAATATGCGCTTTGGTGTATTTTTTTAAAAGATAAGCTAGGGTAAGTCCTGGTATTAATTGGCTTGAAGAGTTTAGAGATATTGCTATAAATGCAGGATTTTTTGATTTTATTTCGTCTAGTCTTTTTTTGAAAAAATCCCAGAAAATATTGCTTTCTTTATGAAATACAAAATGTTTGATATTTTCATAATTTAGCTTCATAAAAGAGTGATAACAGCTTTCGAAACCAATGTGTAGAGGGCTGTACGCTATTGATATAAGTTCAAGTGCGTAGTCTACTATATTCATGGCTTTAATCAAATTAATAGGTTGATAAAATCTTTCTTTTGAGCGTATTACTTCTAGTGCAAATTGAATTGTATTAGGTACTCTTTCGTGATATGTATCATTTTTTGATATGTATTCTTTAATTTTTCCAAACTTATAAATTTCACATTGTTCATCAAGAGAATATTTTTCTGCTTTTTTTCCTTTTGTATATATTTTTCTTATGTTTGTGAATAATTTTACGTAGTCTTTTTTAATTTTTTCGTTAATAAAATTTAGATAATCTTTTGTTAAAATTTCATTATAAAAATCGACATTTAAGTCCATGCAGTTAACATTATATCCTTTTGATTTTAATTGTCCTGCAAGAGCCATGAGCGCATAATGTGGGCTGATTGGTGTCCATTGCGGAGGAAAAATCAAAATCATTTTTTTGTTTTGTTTATTCATTGTTTTTTCCTATTTATGTTTGTATGAATATTATATCAATTAATGTAAATTTTTGTAAACAAGCTGTCAATTTTTTTAATAAAATATTTTTTATATAAATAAGATATACATAAAAAATAATGAGGATATAAATTATGAGTTCTACATTAGAAAAAATTTTAAAAAATGTTTCTTCTATCAGTTCTAAAGCAAAAAGTACTACTGCATCTGATAATCAAAAAACAACGCAAAAGGTATCAGTGCAAAAAAATACTTCTGCTCCCAAAACTCAACAAGTTCAGGTGCAGGATCTATCTCAATACAGTTATACTCAACAACGAGATTCGGAATATGATGAAGTTGAACAAACATTGTTTTCTTTTGATAAAGAATTAAATGATGATAAGAAAGAAGTTTCAGATAAAGATAAATCTAAACAAAAAGAAGAAGAAAAATTAGCGCAACAAGAATTAGAAGATGCTCAAGAGGAAGCTTCAAAAATTACTCAGGTAGAATTAGAGCAGGGTTATGATGAATTTGTCTCAAGATTGAAGTCTGCAGGATTAAAGACAACATCATTGGGTAAAAATGAAGTAAATTTTGCTGAGTATGCTGCTGCGCTATCAGATGAGTTAAAGCAAGAAGTAATTGATAGTTTTGATTGTGAAGCGGATTATATATTGCAACAAGAGATAGCGGCTTTGTTTCAAAATAGTAATGATGTGAAAAATGGTGATTTTAGACGAGCATTAGAAGCTGCAGGTTTTGAAGTAGATAGGAAATCTGTTAAGACATCTTATATTATTGACGATAAAAAGAGCGATGCAGATGGTGGTGGACAGCTGACAAATGGTTCGGTTACAGTGTTTACTGTTCGAGATCCTGAAACTGGTGCTGAAATAAAGATTGTCGATGCAAACGGAAATGGAGCTATTGAAGTTGAAGAGTTATTTATGAATGAACTTTTAACTGGTATTTCTGCTCAAATAGACACAAGCAATTATCAAAAATTCGGCGGTGTAAGAATTTCTTCTGGTTCTGCGAGTGCCGGAGGATTGTTGAATGGTAGTTATACAGAAGCGCAAACAGAAGAAATGAATGAAAAAATGGAAATAGAAAATTCAAATAAAACTAAAGTTTCCGCTCTTGATTATCATAAATTGTTAACGGAATTAACAAATCAATATATTGAAAATGATAAAATGGAATTTACTGAAGCAAGACAAAAAGCAAAAAGTTATGTTGAGTCAAAATATATAATAGATTCTTCTGCATCATATATCGGAGCGAATTTAAAAGTAAGTATAGCTGCATAATATGTGATTGTAATATATTAAAAGCCCTCAATTTGAGGGCTTTTAAATTTATTTTTTAATTCTGTCTTGGTAAAAATTTGTTTTTGGTTTTGGTTCTTCAAGGGATCTTAGGGCTTCTTCATAGTCCATTTTTGCTGCTGCTGCTGCTTCAAGTTTCTTTTGTCTTTCTGCTCGTGCTTCTGCAGCTCTTTTTTGACCTCGCAAAGTGCCATCGTATATTATATTTCTTCCTGTTGAATCATACTTTGTTCTTGCCAAAACCATTCCGGAACAACAAAAACTTGCGATTAGTGCTAATACTAAAAGTTTTTTCATAAATTTCCTCCATACATACACTTGTATTTTATATTTATTAAAACGAAAATTCAAAAAAAATGTTCATTTTTGTGATATATGTAAAAAAATTGTAACAATTAAAAATATTTTTTTTGTTTTAATTTTTTTCTTAATTCTTTATAGTTTGGGCAAAACTTATTAACTTCATTCCAAAAAATTTCAGAGTGATTTTTGATTTTAGTGTGAGCAAGTTCATGGATTATTACATAGTCTATAATTTCAAAATCATATAGCATTAAATTTATGTTTAAATTTATATTATTTTTAAAAGAGCAGCTCCCGAAGCGCGTTTTTTGATTCCTAAGAGTGATTTTGTTATATTTAAAATTAAATTTCTTTGCTAAAAATTCAAGCCTTTTTGGCAAATAGTTTTTTGCTTCTATTTTAATTGCTTTTTTTATTGCTTCTTTATATTTTTCTTGAATTTCTTTGGAATAAAAATCTTGGTTTTCAGGATAGTAAAAATGTACAATATTTTTTATTGTTTGAATTTTTAAAATATTGGATTTTATTGTTTTTAGGGTTTCAAATTTGGTTTTGAAATCAGGTTTTAATATTTCGTTTTTAAATTTAAATGATTTTATTTTTTCAAAATTTTCGATTAAAAATTTTTTTGCATTTTTAAATGGGCATAAAACAGGCATTGTAATAAGAATTGCTCCATCTTTAATTAGTGTTATTTTAATCGATTTTGAAAAAATGTGTTTTTTGTATTTTACTTTAAAATTTTCTATCGTTTCTTCTTTTGTATAATTCATTTTACTCGTCTTTAAAGATTTTGAGATGACGCTGCTTTCCTTCTCCAACGCTAATTGATTTATATCCGTGAGCATCTACTAATTCATGCTGCAGCTTTCTTACATTTTTTTCCTGTGGTTCAAGTTCTATTACTTCTGCTCCTTCGGATAACTTTGCTATTGCAGCATTGGTTTCGTCAAGAGCTAATTCTGTTGAGTCTTTGTAGTTGGTTAGTTTGTGTATTTCTTGGTTTTCTTGTGTTAAGTTTAGCGCTTCTTTTAATACTCTTTGAATCTGACTCATTGAGTTAGTTCTGACAAAAAATACCGGAAGATGGTATTCGTTTGCAGTTGAAAGTATTTTTGTTCCTCCTTTTGCAAAGTTTTTATGAGCTATGACAAAATCAGCTTCTTCAACATTTCTTACAATGGAAGCATCTATGTCAAGTCTTTCAATTAATTTATCTACTATAGATCTTGAGACGGCGTAAATATAAATTTTTTTATGTTTTTTATTTTCTTGTATGTATTTTTGTCTGTTAAAATTGAAGCTTAATGGTGAAATTTCCGTTTTTTGAACTTTGGTTTCAAGTTCTTCAACTTTTTGCATTATATTAATTTCAAGTTTCTTTTCTTTGTAATTTCCGTCCACTTTTCTTATTTCAGGGGTTATTGGCCAACCTCTTAGAATATAGTCAACCGCTTGTGCGGTATCTTTGTATATTGCAAGTGTGTTTCTGTCTATTATTTCTATTACTATATCAAAAGTTGGTTGTTTTTGCCTTTCTAATACCGTTTTTTGACATCCTCTGTGTTTTGCTTCGTCGTCTCCAAGAGTAACTGTGTCAACTCCTCCGATTAAATCTGATAGCGTTGGATTTTTGATAAGATTGTCAAGTGTATTTCCGTGCGCTGTTGCAATTAGCATTACTCCTCGTTCCGCTATTGTTCTTGCTGCTTGTGCTTCAAGCTCTGTTCCTATTTCATCAACAACAATAACTTCGGGTGTATGATTTTCGACAGCTTCAATCATTATGTCTTTTTGATACTCAGGTTGGCTAACTTGCATTCTTCTTGCTTTTCCTATTGCAGGGTGGGCAACATCTCCGTCTCCTGCAATTTCATTGGAGGTGTCGACAACAACAACGCGTTTTTCTAGTTCATCTGCCATAAGTCTGGTAATTTCTCTTAGTTTTGTGGTTTTTCCAACTCCAGGACGACCAAGAAAAAGAATAGATTTGTTTTGTATGACAAAATCTTTGATACATTCTATTGTTCCGGTTATGACTCTTCCTATTCTGCAAGTTAAACCGACGATTTTTCCCTGCCTGTTTCTTATTGCACTTATTCTATGCAATGTTCCTGCTATGCCGGAGCGATTATCCGATGTAAACTCGGGAAGTTGTTTTGTAATAAAATCTAAATCTTCTCTTGTAATATTTTCATTTCCAAGAGAGATGATTTTACCGTTACCAAGCCTTATTTCAGGTATTCTTCCTATATCAAGTACAATTTCTATCGCATCATCCAAAAGTCCTTCTTGGATGTTTCTTTTTATTTTTAATGGTAAAATTTCTATTAATTTTTCAATGTCTGTTCGGAATTGTATTTCGCTCATTTTCCTTTGAACCTTTTGTTGCCCTTAATTATATTATTCCCTGAAATTACTTTAAAAAACATTTTGAAATTAATTGTTGAATCTAAACAACATAATGTCACCGTCTTGAACAATGTAATCTTTTCCTTCGAGTCGAGCAACCCCTTTTTCTCTTGCTGCTGCCCAAGAGCCTGTTGATATAAAATCTTTATAAGAAATAACTTCTGCTTTTATAAAGCCTTTTTCAAAATCAGAGTGTATAACTCCAGCCGCAGCCGGAGCTTTTGTTCCTTTTGTAATTGTCCATGCTCTAACTTCTTTTTCGCCGGCTGTTATATATGTTCTCAGATTTAAAATATCGTAAGCTGATTTAATCATTCTTTCTATGCCAGAATTTTCTATTCCAAGTTCTTTTAGGTAGTTTTTTGCTTCATCTTCTCCTAAATCAACAAGTTCTTCTTCAAGATTGGCGCAGATGAGCACAACTTCTGCTTCATTCCCCACATATTTACGAACTTCATTTGTGTAGTTATTACCTTTTAGCAAATCTGTTTCTGATACATTACAACAATAAATAACTGGTTTTGCCATTAGAAGATGAAAAAAGTGCAATGCTTTTTTTTCATCTTCATTAAATTCTGATGTGTTTATAAATTTGCCTTTTTCCAGATATGGCATACATTTATTTATGACGTTATCTTGTATTAAGGCTTCTTTATCTTTTGATTTAACATTTTTTGATATTCTTTTTGAAATATTTTCAAGAGTCGAAATATCGGCTAATGCAAGTTCCATATTTATTGTCTCGATATCATCAACTGGGTTGATTTTTCCTGAAACATGGATTGTATTAACGTCATCAAAACATCTCACAACTTGAACAATGGCGTCAACTTCTCTTATGTTGTGTAAAAATTGATTACCTAGACCTTCTCCTTTGCTTGCACCCTTGACGAGTCCTGCAATGTCTACAAATTCAATGGTTGTAGGTATTACAGTGTTTGTTTTTACTAATGGCTGCAATTTATAAAGTCTTTCATCAGGAACATTAACAACTCCAATGTTTGGTTCTATTGTACAGAAGGGATAATTTGCACTTTGTGCAATTTTTGCATTTGTTAGTGCGTTAAATAATGTTGATTTTCCGACATTGGGGAGTCCTACAATTCCTACTTTAAGCATTTTATTTCCTTTTTATTTTACGTAAATAGATTTTAACATAAATATGCTGCTGTTAAAATTAAATATTAAAAAGCTCGTGAATATCACGAGCTTTTTAATATTTTTTGATATTTTAAACATTCAAAAGAGCTTTTTCTTGTTCTAATTGCAGTGTAATTGTTGTTACATCACATACGTCTGACGGACCAAAATATTGAATTGCCCCAGGGAATATATAGCAGTCATTTAGTGCCCATTTTTCCCTATGGCTTTCAAGTGCTTTAAATACAGGTCCGTTTAATTCAACTAATGCTTTTTTTATTACCGGTTTCATTTCACCGTGTCTTTTTTCCATATTCATCATCATTGTAAGGGGTACTCCGCCTGCAATCCATTTGTCCGCAGGTTTTGTTGTGTTTTTGATTGATGATAAATACCCTGTAAGACCTGCTTGAATCAATGCAAATGCATTATAGCCCAATGAATAACAATAATCCGCATCAAAATTAGATGGAGCTGCACATCTTCCCTCGTATCCGAAAAAATGTGCTTGATCTGAAAATTTGCCTTTATAAGAGCCTTGTTTTTTCATTTCTTCTAATTTTTCTTTTACCATTTCAATTAAGAGTTTTTCTGTTTCAATTTTAGAAACTTGAACGTTGCCATGAGGATCTCTATCCATTAAAAGTTGTGCTTTTATTTGAGAAGGTAGGGACTTAAAGAGTTTTGCAGATGAATCATCAAGTTTTGAAATTATTATTTCATATTTTTCATTTTGAGTTGCTGATTGATATTTTTCATCTTTTTCAAGTCCTGCAAGAAGATCGTTTAAGGATGAAATCATTACTTTCATTTCTGGAATAAATTCTATTAAACCTTCAGGAATTAGAGCAATTCCAAAGTTCTTGCCTTTTGATGCTCTTGCTGCAATTATGTTTGCCATGTATGTTACAATATCATTTAGTGATTGTTTTTTTGCTTCAACTTCTTCGCCAATTAAAGTGATGTTTGGTTGAGTTTGTAGTGCTGTTTCAAGACAAACGTGAGATGCACTTCTTCCCATTAATTTGATAAAATGCCAGTATTTTTTAGCTGAATTTGCATCTCTCTGAATGTTTCCGATTAACTCTGCATATGTTTTTGTTGCAGTATCAAAGCCGAAAGAAATTTCAATTTGGTCGTTTTTAAGGTCTCCATCAATAGTTTTAGGACAACCGATTACTGAAATTCCCGTATTTTTAGCTTTCATCCATTCTGCTAAAAGACAAGCATTTGTATTCGAGTCATCTCCTCCGATTATAACAATGGCTGTAATATTTAATTTTTTACATACATCCAGTGCTTTTTCGAATTGGCTTTCTGTTTCAAGTTTTGTTCTGCCTGAGCCTATAATATCAAAACCGCCGGTGTTTCTGTATTTATCCATTAATTCATTTGTAATTTCAGTATAGTTTCCATCCACAATTCCTGAGGGTCCACCTAAAAAGCCATATAGTTTATTTTCGGTGTTCTGTGTTTTAATGGCATCGTATAGTCCTGCGATAACATTGTGTCCGCCGGGAGCTTGCCCACCAGATAAAATTACACCAACATTTCTTTGCTGTTCTGATAAATCAGTGCCATTTGAGCTGAATTTTGCTATTGGTTGACCGTATACATGTGGAAATAAGGCTTTTATTTCATTTTCATCTGCAACAGATGTTGTTTTTTCGCCAAGTGAAAGTTTAATATTATTAATTCCTGAAGCTAAAATTCCTGCAAGTTTAGGTTTGTATGCCATTCTTTCTTTTTGAAGAGGTGAAATTTCTCTCATGATATTCTCCTTTATACTGTTAGTTTAATTATCTCACAAAAAATAGGTTTTAAAAATTGTAAAGAAAAATTAAGAATGTTTTTGTAGCTGTATCAATTTTGTATGACAAAATAACTTTATATCTATATATAAGATTTGTAGGAGATTTAATTATGTCTGATTTAGATATGCTAAGGTTTTTTCATGATCAAAAAAGTTTTTCTGGTTATGAGAATATACCAACAACTACATTAGATCCTGCTAGTCATGTTGAATTGAGTGATGAAGCTAAGCAGGCTATTGCCAACAAAGCTCTGTCAAATGATAGTTTTCAAAGAGCTGGGTCGCAATATGCTATAAATCCTAATTCGGTTGAAAATTATTCAAAACAGTATGTTCCATCCAAAGAAAAAGGTTTTTTGGGTAAAATTAAATCTAAATGCTCTGACGTATTGAATTATGTAAAAAAACATAAATTTGCAACCGCACTCACTGCAGGTATTGTGTCTTTGGGTATAGTGGCAGCGTTGCTTATAAATAAAAATCAAAATGAAGTCCAAGATGAACAGAAAGCTTAATTTATTTATATTATTTAATTAAATTTGCTTTTTTGGTTTTATATTTATCGAGGAGTAAAAAATACTCCTCTAACCTTAAATTAAAGTAGCATTTAGCATGCTACTTTGATATTTTGTAGGTTTTATATATTTAAAAACAGCATCACTTTAATTGTAAATTATTTATTTAAAATGTAAATTTTTAACAATATTTTTTGAAAAAATAACTTTATATTAACATAGGAGTCTTATTTAGAGGTTTAAATGAATCGTATATTTTTAGGTTCACCATATAATATGCAAACTAGATATTCTGTTTGCAATAAATGTAGAGAACGACGAAAAAATGTTAATTTAAAAAATGTAAATGAAAGAAAAGCCGTTTCTTACGGACTGCTAGTCTTGGGTACTATTGCTGCTGGCTGTGTTGCGCTTGCAAAAAGAAAAAACATTAGTTCATGGTTTAATAAAAATTTTAGCTCAGACAAAGTTGCTAAAGTTTTTAAGAAAACTACATCCGAAAAAAACCAAAAACAGCACATAAGTCTTATGCAGAGATTTAAAAATTTTAGGTTGAATCATTCTACAGAAAGAAAAATACCTCTTGAAATAAAAATGTAATCTAATAAAAATCTTATTATTTAAAAGGTTTTATGATTTTATTTTTAAGTATATTTATCTTAATTTAACTAAATCTGCTTTTCTTATCCTTATGTTCTTGGGAGTTATTTCAACCAACTCGTCATCTTGAATATATTCAAGTGCATCTTCAAGTCCCATTATTTTTGGAGCTTGTAATGTGACCATAACGTCTGCTGTAGCTGAGCGCATATTTGTCATTTTTTTGGTTTTGCATACATTAACGGCTATATCTTGAGGGCGATTGCATTCGCCTACAATCATACCTCTATAGACTTTTGTTTTGGGGGTTATAAAGAATACTCCTCTGTCTTCAAATTGGTGCAGGGCATAGGCTACTGCTTCACCATCTTCGTGTGCTATAAGAGAACCTGTCCTTTGTCTGGGAATGTCGCCTGCGTATTCATCATACTTTTCAAATGTATGATACATAATACCTTCACCTTTTGTCATTCTTATAAATTCGGAACGAAAACCGATTAAGCCCCTTGCGGGGATTATGAAATCTATGTTTGTTCTTTTGGGTCCGGCTTCCATATTCTGCATTTGCGCTTTTCTTGAAGCTAATCTTTCAATAACTGAACCCACAAATTCTTCTGGAACATCAACAATGAGATTTTCAAATGGTTCAAGTTTTATTCCTTCTTCTTCTTTAAAAATAACCTCAGGTTTTGAAACTTGAAATTCATATCCTTCTCTTCTCATTGTTTCAATTAAAATTCCAAGATGAAGCTCTCCTCTGCCTGAAACTTTAAACACATCGGTTGAATTAGTATCTTCAACTCTTAAAGAAACGTTTTTTTCAAGTTCAAAATATAATCTTTTTCTGAGTTGTCTCGAGGTAACAAATTTTCCTTCAGTTCCTGCAAATGGTGAATCGTTAATTGAGAAATTCATTTGAAGTGTAGGCTCATCAATTTTAATTAATGGTAGCGCAACAGGATTAGTCAAGCAAGATATCGTTTCTCCGATTTGAATGTCTGAAAATCCTGCAATTCCAATAATATCTCCTGCTGACGCTTCTTGAATTTCGACTCTACCAAGATCTTTAAATCCAAATAATTTAACAATTTTTCCTTTTTGAGCTGAACCATCTCTTTTTAGGAGTGTGACTTGTTCTTGAGATTTGATTGTTCCGTTTTTAATTCTTCCTATGGCAATGCGACCAACATATTCGTTATAATCGAGGGTTGTTATTTGAAGTTGTAATGGTAAATCAATATCTGCTTCAGGACCTTCAATGTTTTCCAGTATACAATCCAGCAGAGGAAGAATGTTTTTGTTTTCATCTTCAAGGTTAACTTTAGCATATCTGTTTAATGAGCTTGCATAAATTACAGGAAAATCAATTAAATCGTCTCTGTCCGTTAATTCTGTAAATAAATCAAATACTTTATCTAATGTCGCATCGGGGTTTGCTCCTGGTTTATCTATTTTATTTATTACAACAATGATTTTAATTCCTAGTTCAAGTGCTTTGGATAATACAAATCTTGTTTGGGGCATTGGACCTTCTTGAGCATCAACAATTAGTAATGCTCCATCAACCATTCCTAGTACTCGTTCGACTTCTCCTCCAAAATCTGCGTGCCCAGGGGTATCTACAACATTAATCTTAACTCCTTTATATTCAACTGCAACATTTTTGGAGAGGATTGTTATTCCTCTTTCTTTTTCTATGTCGTTGTTGTCAAGAACGCAAGTACCCATTTCCTGGTGTTCTTTGAATACATTTGTGGCATCTAAAATGCAGTCTACGAGAGTTGTTTTACCATGGTCAACATGGGCAATAATTGCTATATTTCTTAATTTCTTATTTTTCATTGTTGTTAACTTTCTTTTACTTCGACAATTTTATAAAACTTGTGATAAAAATATTTTACAATAAAAAATTTTTGTTATTGCAAGTTTCTTTTTTATAGATTATTTTTAATGTAGAATAGTTTTATAAAGTAATTTTTTTGAGGAGAATTTAATGGAACTTGATATTATAAAAAAAACTGATAATGAAGTAGCATATTATATTGAACTCGAACTTGAGCGCCAAAGAAATACGATTGAGTTGATTGCATCCGAAAATTTTACATCTCCGGCTGTAATGGCAGCATGCGGTAGTGTTTTAACGAACAAATATGCGGAAGGAAAACCTTATAAAAGATATTATAATGGTTGCGAGAATGTTGATAAAATTGAGGAACTTGCTCAAAAAAGATGTTGTGAATTATTTGGATGTGACCATGCAAATGTACAGCCGCATTCAGGCGCACAAGCCAATATGGCAGTTTTTTTATATGCTCTTAAAGTTGGTGATACGGTATTAGGAATGGATTTATCTAATGGCGGTCATTTAACTCATGGTTCGCCTGTTAATTTTTCAGGTATAAATTATAATGCAATTTCATATGGGGTAAACGATGAAGGTATTATAGATTACGATGATGTTGAAAAAAAAGCCCTAGAATATAGGCCAAAATTGATTATTGCCGGTGCAAGTAATTATTCACGAATTATTGATTTCAAAAGATTTTCTGAAATTGCAAAAATGGTAGGTGCTTATTTAATGGTAGACATTGCTCATATTGCAGCACTTGTCGCTGCAGGTTGTCATCCGAGCCCTGTCCCTTATGCTGATTTTGTCACAACGACGACCCATAAGACTTTGAGAGGTCCAAGGGGCGGTATTATAATGTGTAAACAAGAACATGCAGCAGGTATAGATAAAGCTGTTTTTCCAGGTATTCAAGGTGGCCCTTTGGAACATATTGTCGCAGCAAAAGCTATTGCTCTTAAGGAAGCTCAAAGTGATGAATTTAAGCAATATGCCTTTCAAGTTGTTGAAAATTCGAAATATTTAGCATCTTTTTTAATTAAAGAAGGAATAGACATAGTAGGTGGTAAGTCTGAAAATCACGTTATGACACTCGATTTAAGAAGGTTGAATAAAACAGGAAAAGATGTTGCAAATTTGTTAGAAGAAGTTGGAATAACCGCGAATAAAAATACTGTTCCAAATGATCCTCAAAGTCCTTTTGTAACTTCTGGTGTTAGAGTCGGTACTGCTGCGGTTACTACAAGAGGAATGAAAATTGATGAAATGAAAATGATTGCAAAAATTATTGCAGATGCTATTCTTGAAAGAGATGAGAAAGAAAATATAAGAAAAAGAAGCTTGGAATTGTGTAAAAAGTTCCCGTTATATAAGGAAATGTAAGGTATATAATGATAAAATTGTCTCAAGCCCATGTACTGGGTACTATAATTGCTTATTTGCTCGGAATTTTTATTGTTCCCTTAGTGATTTATTATTCTCAAAAAATGGGGTTGGTTGATGTTCCAAACGAACGAAAAATCCATCATGGTAATATCTCCCGACTAGGAGGTGTTGCAATTTGGGTTTCTGTTATGTTGTCTTTTTTGTTTTTAATTCTTTTAAGTTATTATCCAAAAGGACAGGGGCTTTCGGCTATTATTGTCGGCGGGTCTTTGATGTTTTTAATGGGGCTTGTAGATGATATATATTGTTTAAATGCTAAATTTAAATTGTTTATTCAAATAGCTATTGCAACTATAGTAATACTTTTAGGTGTAAGAATAGAAAGTTTATATAATCCTTTTGGCACTAATTTTGATTTAGGGGTTTTATCTTATCCAATAACTCTACTTTGGATAGTTGGGATAACCAATGCGATTAATTTTATAGATGGCATAGATGGTCTTGCAGGTTCAATTGTCAGTATCTCTGCTCTTGCTATTGGCATTGTATCTTTGGTTTTAGAGCCTACTATTCCGATTAATGCTTTAATTGCATTTATATTGACGGGTTCAATGTGCGCTTTTTTAACTTTTAATTATAATCCTGCTAAGATTTTTATGGGTGATTCAGGGGCTTTGTATGCAGGGTTTTTGCTTGCTACATTGTCTATAACAGGAGTGGTGAAACCCAGTGTCGGTGTTTCGATGTATTTGCCTATAGTGATTTTAGCTGTTCCTTTGATGGATGTTGCTTATTCATCTGTTAGAAGAATGCTTAAAGGTAAGAGTCCTTTTGTTGCAGATGCAGAGCATATACATCATAAGTTGCTGCATGCTGGATATTCTCAAGATAAGTTGGTTTTGTTGCTTGCAGGTTTTTCAATGATATGTGCATTGTTATCTATTATTGTTGTAAGTACCAAAAGTAAGTTTATAATTATTGCTTTAAGTTTAATTGGTGTTTTAATTATATTAAATATTGTTTCAAAATTAATCAAAAAAAAGGATAATTAGAAAAATTTTTTTTCAGGCGTTTTTTAGAAAATGCTTATGAAAATCGAATCGATTAATCTTATAAATATTGGTTGTAAAAATAAAATCAAAGATACTTCTTCAAAGGTATTTTTGAATGAATTACCTTGCGACAAATTTGTAAAATGTGCTAATACAAGTTTTGGTTCTAAAAGAAATTTTGATGATTTGTATAGGTCGAATTGTGATGAAATTATAAGTTATGCGATTTGTTCAAAAAAACCTTCTTTATCGGGTGCTAAGGCTTTGTTGTCTTCTATTTCAAGAGATGTTAAAATTTTTCCTTTTGATAAAGATGAGTTTTCAAAAGATTTGGATATTCGTGCGTGTTATGTTGTATCATATAATTTGAAATCAGTATTTGGAAGGAAAATAATTTCAGGTGTTAAAAGAGCGATTTATGTAAAACCTCCGATTGATAATTTAATAAATGAAAGATTTAAATTTGCACGAGCTTTGTTACATGAAGCTATACATCTTATGCAAGATAAGGCTGCAGACAGATTGACTCATGTGGACTATGTTTCAAAATATTTGCCTTATATTAGCAGTCCTACTTTTAATAATTTAGATAATGAGTTGGATTCTTTGATTATTTCTATTACAGCTTTTATATATAATAACGTAGAATATATTGTAAATGTAAAAGATATTGGTGGCGATAGAATTAATTGTTATTATAATGATTGTATGGATAGACTTGCTTTTTTATTGAAGTATAAATTGAAAAATATTGATACTGTTTATTTTAGCAATAAAGCTAACAGTTCTGTTTCGCGTCAATATTTTTATGATAATTTGAAATTGTCTTTTTTGAATGAGATTGAAGCATATACTAAAGCCAATCTTTTCTTTTTTAAAAATGTTCAAGAAAATCAAGATAAAGCAGACATTGAAAAGTTAAGAATAAGATTTTTTAATAAAGTTATTAGAATAATTGATGGTTGGATGGTTGAGCAGAAAGATTAATAATGAGTTTGTTATCAACAACATCTACAATCGCCCATCTTATTGGTTCATATCCTCGCTTTTTAATTTCATTTTCAATAAAATCAACCTTTGGAGGCATTTGATTTGATTTAATTTTTATAGTTTTTGAGATAATTTTGTTCATTTAGAGTAAAATTCCTGCCATTGCTGCCGAAATATAGCTTACTAAAGTTCCGCAAATGAGCGCTTTTATGCTTAATCTTGCAAGGTTTTTTCTTTGATTTGGTGCAAGCTCTCCTATACCTCCTATTTGAATGGCTATGGTAGAGAGGTTTGCAAAGCCGCAACATGCGAATGTTGCAACTGCTATACTTTTTTGGCTTAGTGTTGCAGCATTGATATGTCCAGCTAAATCTATGTATGCTATTGTTTCATTTAAAATTAGCTTTTCTCCGATTAAAATGCCTACAGTTTCGATATTTCCCCATGTTGCACCTATTAAAGCAGAGAAGATAGCAAAAATTTTACCTACTATGAGCTGAATTGAAAGATGCTGTAAATCAATTCCAATAAAAGAAAGATTCAAGTGACAGTAGTTATATAGGAATATTCCGAGCTTTGCCAAAAGTTCGTTACAGAATGTAATTAATGCTACAAGTCCTAACAAAACTGCAATTACATTAAGCGAAACTCTCATACCTTCAGAGGCTCCTTTTGAAATTGCAGCAAGTATATTAACATCAGTTTTTCTGTTGCTGATTTTAAAGTTTTTTATAGTTTGTGGTTCTTGAGTTTCTGGATAAACTATTTTGGATACTACAAAAGAACCAGGTATTGCCATAATGGAAGCTGCTAACAGGTATTCGGTATTTATTCCGAAGCCTGTATACATTGCAATACAGCTTGCTGAAATACAGGCCATAGAACCTGTCATTATAGCTAACATTTCTGAGCGTGTCATATTTGGAAGGTAATGTTTTATCAATGATTGTGCTGCAACATTTCCTACAAAAGGACTTGCGCAATTCGAGAGTGCTTCTGCTCCGCTAACTCCAAGGATTTTGTTCATTATTTTTCCTAGAATTAGTATTACCCTTTGCATAATTCCGTAATAGTATAAAATGTTTACTATGACTAATATTAATATCATTGTTGACATCAATATAAGTGCGAATATGAAATCTTTTTGAGGAAAAAGTTCGCTTATTTTTTCGGGTGAATTAGATAACCACCCAAAGACAAAGTTAGAGCCTTCAATGGAGGCGTTTAAGATTTTGTCTATAAGTATCGCTAAAAATCCAAAAATCTTTACTCCCAGCGGAGTTTTCATAATGAAAACTGCCAGTATGAACTGTAATAAAAGCCCAACTCCTACTGTTTTATAATTGATTTTTTTCTTATTATTTGACATCAAAAAGCAAATAAAAAGAATAATAATTATTCCAAATAGTCCGTTAAATTTTGATATAATTTCCAAAATTTTTTCCTTATTTACAGGTTTTCTTTGTTTGTAAAATCAACTCCGCCGACTGATTTATATAGGTTTATGGTTGAGATTACATAGTTTATTTTATCATCGATAAGTTTTTGTTGTGACAAAATTTGTGCTTGTTGATACAAAATGTAATCTAATTCGTCGGCAAGTCCGTATATTTTATTAATTTCTTTTAATCTTAACTTTTGTGATTGTATTTCTAAAATTTTTGATGAAATTTTTAAATTATTCTTTTCTTTTTTAGTTATGGCTAACGCATCATTTACTTCTTGAATGGATGATAAAACAGCTTTTTCATACTCTTCTTGAGCTCTTTTGTATTCGAGTTTTTTTAATTTCATGAGATGATATTTTTTTCCGCCATCAAATATATCAAAATTTGGGATAATCCAAAGGTCTGCCAGACCAGAATTTGGTGAAAAAAGATGTGTTCCATGGCTATATCCATTAAAGCCTAGAGTGCCCATTATTGTAAAACTTGGCAGTATATCTCTTTTTGCGCTTTTTGCTTCGTAATTTGCCCTTAGAATATTATAAGCTGAGCTTTTTACATCGGGTCTATTTATTATAATGCTTGAATTTATTTCATCTGGAACTTCGTTTAATATCGTTACATTATCATAAGTATTTCTTTCAATTTTAGAAAATAATTTATCACCCAAAAGATAATCTAATTGGTTTTCAAAAATTTCTTTTTTTGCTTCTAAATTGTTAATTATGAGTTCGTTTTGTGCTGTTTTGTTTTCTATTTCAAGAATATTGTCAATGGTTGCAAGACCGTTTTTTTCTTTTGTTTTTGTGATATTAAGTAATTTTTTGTTAAGTTCTAGTAGCTCTTTTTGAAGCTCTAAAGTTTTATCTGTTTTAATTAAATTAAAATAGTCTGCTGCTATGGCAGATGTAAGAGCTATATAAACTGCTCTTTCATCTTCTTTTAGCATTTTTTCGCTTTCTTTAAAACTTTTTGTTTTTAGTCTGTTTTTGCCCCAAATATCAATTTCATAGCTTGCAGTTAAAGGTAATAAAAATCTTGTTTGGCTATAATTATAAATCATGAAATTATTTTTCCCCCTTAACATGTCAGAGGATGCAAAAGTTCTTCCTAGCATGCCCTCAAAATTTATATGCGGGAGTTCTTCTGCAAGAGACAATTTTACAATTTTTTCACTTTCTTTAATTTTGGTGTCTGCAATTTTTAAATCAGGGTTGTTTTCATATGCTTTTATAATATTATTTATAAGAATTTCATCATTAAATTTTTCCCAAAAGGGTAAGTTCAAATATTGTCTCTTGTCTTGCATTTGCGCAAAACAAGAGACAAACAGTTGAGAGATTAGAAATATTGAAAATATAGTCAGGAGGTTTTTTTTCATGGTTGCTAACACTTGCAAAAAACTTTTTTATGTTATCATGATAACATAAAAAAATAAAAGTAAAGGACTTTCTTATAATTATGTTGAATCAATTAAAAAGAACTTCAATTTCAAATGGTATCGTTTCTTGTGCAACGTTGATAAAGGTTTTAACTTTGAGGTGTTTTAGGAAGTATCAGTTTGAAATTACGCTTGAACAGTTTGTTTTACTTGATGCCTTGTTGGATAATAATGAATCTAAAAATTTATATCAAAGACAATTAGGTATATTGCTCGGTAAAGATCGCGCTAATATTGCAAGGTTGATAGGAATATTAGAAAGAAAGGGACTTGTTGAGAAAAATATTGATTCAAACGGGAGGCAAATAAATAGGATTTCTGTCACAAAAAGAGGTGTTGAAATAAGAAATAAAATTTATCCTATAATATCCGAAATAAGAAAAAGTTATTTGTATAATATTGATTATGATGAATTAAAAAAATGTCTTGATACATTAAATAAAATAAAAGATAATATATCAATGAATACAAAGTTAAAAATTTAAAAAAGGAATAAAGTATGAATAAAGCGTCAAAATATTATTCTGCAGCCAGAGAAAAGGTTAAGGCTAAAAGAAAAAGTTATCAGAAAAAAAGAGTTATAGTGCCAGTTATTACAGCAATTTTATTTATTGTTTTTGGCATTTTTTCATTAATTTATTCATCTTTTTATCAATCTACTGATGATGCTTTCGTTGAGGCACATATTGTTTATTTATCACCAAAAGTATCTGGTGAAATCGTAGAATTAAATGTTGATGATAATGTTTCTGTAAAAAAAGGAGAGATATTAGCTCAAATTGATACGAGAGATTATGAAATTGCTTTAAAAAATGCTGAAGCGAAACTTGAAAAGGCGCAAGCGGAATTAAAAGTTTCAATAAGTGATATAGATAAGATGTCTGCTATTACCAACCAGAATAAAAATAATATAGAAAGTGCAAAGTCTAAATTGGAATATGCAAATAGTGATTATATTAGATATAAGAATGCATACAGGGATGGTGCAGTTACTAAACAAGATTTAGATAACGCTGTTAAAAATCTTGATGTTGCAAGAGCTCAATATAAAGAGGCCCAGGATGGTCTAAAGGCTACAGACAGTGCTTTAAAATCTACAATTTCAAAAAAAGCTTCTCAAATGGCTGAAATAAAAAAATTAATGGCTGATGTCGATCAAGCTCGATTAAATCTTTCGTATACAACTTTGATTTCTCCTGTGGACGGTACTGTGACAAATAAAACTGTTGAGTTAGGTAATTATGTACAAGTTGCCCATCCTATTATGACAATTGTTCCAAAGGATTGTTATATTATTGCAAATTTTAAAGAAACGCAGCTTACAAATATGAAAAAGGGTCAAAAGGTAACAATAAAAATTGATACTTATAAAAATAAAAAGTTTAATGGAATTGTTGATAGTATTCAAAAGGCTTCGGGAGCCAAAGCAAGTTTGTTTCCACCAGAAAATGCTGTGGGTTCTTATGTAAAGGTTGTCCAGAGGGTTCCTGTTAAAATATTATTCACTGATGATATATCGGAATATAATATAGTTCCTGGTATGAGTGTGGTGCCAAAAGTAAAAGTAAGATAATTTTAAACTGTAATATTTTTAATAATGCAAACAAAGACTTTATATGAAAAATTGAATATTCCTTTATGGTTGGTAACTATATCGGTTATGCTTCCGACTGTTTTTTCAATGCTTGCTTCATCTTCCGTTAATGTCGCTATCCCATACATCGCAGGGCAGTTTGGCTCAACCAGAGATGAGGCTAATTGGGTTATAACAAGCTATATGATCGCTCATGCTATGATGCTTCCAATTACAGGGTGGCTTGAAAATAAGTTTTCAAGAAGAAAGTTGCTTAAGGCTATAAGTGTAATTTTTGCTTTGGGTTCTGTTATTTGTTTTATTGCTCCTTCTTTGAATATTTTAATTATTGGTAGAATTGTTCAAGGTATTGGGGGTGGACCATTTATGCCTTTAAGTCAGGCTATTTTAATACAAACTTTTCCAAAAAGGCTTCAAGCTACAGCCATGGGTATTTTTGGGCTCGGAGTTATGGTATCTGCCATACTAGGACCTGCTGTTGGTGGTTTTTTGGTTGAACATTTGTGTTGGGAGTGGATTTTTATAATAAATATCCCTGTAGTTATTATGTCTATAGTTATGGTGCATTGCAATGTTATGAACAGTACTTTGCGGCAAAAAGTTGACAGATTTGATATTATTGGTTTTAGTGCTCTAATTTTGTGGCTTTTGCCAATGCAGACTGTTTTAGATAAGGGTGCTCAATATGGTTGGTTTGATTGTACTTGGATTTGTTGGTTGAGCGGTTTTTCTGTTTGTTCAATGATATTTTTTATTGTGTGGGAATTAGAGTATAAAAATGCCATAACTGATTTTAGAATTTTTAAAGATTGGAATTTTTGTCTTGGTACAGTGTTGGGCTCTGGTGTAAATATGTTGGCATATATGACCTTATCTACTTTGCCGGGATTTGTTCAAAGTTTGATGGGCTATAATGCTGAGCTTGCAGGGTTAAGTTTGGCTTCTCGTGCACTATCTTGCATAGTTTTTATGGTTATTGTTTCTAAACTGTGTGAGTTTATAGATAATCGTATTATTGCAGGAATTGGCTACATTCTTCTTTTAATTAGCACATACAGTTTTACTCAACTTAATTTACAAGTTTCATTTACATATTTTGTTTTGCCAAATATAATTCTTGGCGCAGGTATCATGTTTGCATTTATTCCTATAACAAAATTGGCACTTGCAACAGTTCCAAAAGAAAAGTTGGCGGTTGCTGCAGGGCTTCATTCTTTATCAAAATGTGTTGTAACGGCTTTTACAATTTCTGTTACAAATGCTTTAATAATTGCTTTTTCGCAAGTTCATCAAAATTATTTAATTGGTAATTTAAGTTCTTTGAATCAAACTTTCATTGTGAGATTGGCTACGTTATCTTCAAAATTGTCTAATTTTTTTCCTCAAGCAGTTGCCTTTAAAAAGGCAAATGGGATTTTGTATCATAATCTTATAGTTCAAGCAAAGTTAATGAGTTATGTAGATGTTTTTGCTATATTTTCATTGATTTGTTTAATTTTTATTCCATTGTGTTTTTTAATGAAAAATAAAGCAGAATAGCATTAATTTTTAAATCCTCTTGTAAAATTTGATAAACTTCTTATGAAGCGGTTTTTTGATTTTGGAACCATTATATCCACAAGTGAGTCGGATCTGTCAAAATTTATGCTATGTCCACGATAAATTCCGTCCTTGGTTTCGTTATTTACGGTAATGTTGCATCTGTCAAAGGGGTGAAATTGAATTTTGCTAATGACATTTCCAGTTTTATCATATTCGGTTTGAGACTCTATTTCTTCATTAAGGGCTCTTGAATTCGGACTAAAATTTGCAAAATAATTTGTTTTTCTTTTTATTTTACCTTCGTTTGAAAAATCAGTAGCATTAAGAGTTTTTTTGTTATAATCTGCTGTTATTAATCTTTTTAATCTGTTTCTTATAAAAAGGTAAGTTTTTTTTGCTATGTTTTGGTCTCCATCATATTCTTCTATTTCTATTTTTGTGCTCGGAATTTCTTCATTTGTTTTTGAATAGCCCCATTTTTTCATAAGTTTTCCATTTTTTGTGGATGTTTGAGGTAGTCCATCTTTATATGCAATTTCAAATGTATCTGAGGATTTTGTTTTTTCTGTTATTATTCCTGAAAAAAGGCTTCCATCATTATTGTAGGCTTTTCCTTTTTGAAAATAGTAATTTTTTATAGCTGCTGTTGGAGTTTGATTCTCAATTTTTGCATTTTGTTTTACACTTGGAATATTTGGATTAGTTTGGGTATTAATATTTTTTTCGGTTTTTGTAAAAATATCTTTTTTAAGTGTTCTATTTTTTATTAGGTATATTGCTGTCCCTACAGCAAGAGCAGTAGTTGCTATAAGAGCCAGTCTTTTAATTCTTTGTATCTTCTTATTTTTGCTATTCATGCTTGCGTACGTACAATTAATCATCTTTTTATCCTTTTTTCCCAGCATTTATTTTATTACTAAAAAGCTTGTAAAAAAAATTTTTTGCTCTTACTAATTAATTTTTTTTTGTAATTCTTTAACTTCGTATTTTAGTCTGTTTAATTCACATGAAATGGGGTCAGGTATGCGGTTGTGTTGGAGTTGTCCTTGAATGTATTTTTTCTGTTTAACTATTCGCCCGGGAATTCCAACTACTGTGCAATGTTCGGGTACATTATCGATTACGACTGAGCCTGCACCTATGGATGAGTAATCTCCAATGGTTATATTGCCTAGAACTTTTGCGCCTGCACCTACGGTTACAAAATTACCAAGTGTGGGATGCCTTTTGCCTAAGTCTTTTCCTGTTCCTCCAAGTGTTACGCCTTGGTATATTAGGACATCATCACCAATTATTGTTGTTTCTCCAATTACAACTCCCATGCCATGGTCTATAAAAAATCTTTTTCCTATGGTTGCCGCCGGATGAATTTCTATACCTGTTAAAAATCTTGCTATTTGTGAGATTAGTCTTGGTATAAAAGGTATTTTCCAGCTTAAGAGTTTGTGTGCTATTCTGTGCGCAAGTAGCACATGAAATCCTTGGTATAAAAGGATGACTTCAATAATGCTTTTTGCGGCTGCATCTTTTTCTTTGATTGTATTAATATCTTCAATTATTGTATTAATCCATCTTATTATTGCCATTTTTTTTCCTTATTTTTTATAAATATTAACAATAATATGGTCGTTTATCAATTATTATTGTGTTGGATTATATTAAAAAACCTCAGAAAATTCTGAGGTTTTTTAATATTTTATTTAATTAGAATTGCAACCCTGCTTCTCTTGCTGCATCTGCCAGAGCGGCTACTCTTCCATGGAATAAGAATCCGCCTCTATCAAATACAACGCCTTCAATTCCATTGCTCAACGCTTTTTTAGCAATGTCTGCACCTACGATTTTGGCTGACTCGATATTTCCACCATGCTTTAAGTTAAGTTCTTTAACTTTTGATGAAGAAGAAACAAGAGTTACACCTTTAACATCATCTATGATTTGAGCATATATGTGTTTTGTCGAACGATATACGGCTAAACGTGGCCATTGAGCATCTCCTGAAATTTTAAGACGCACTCTTTGATGTCTTTTTCTTGTTTGTGTTTTTTTGTTCACTTGTTTAATCATTTTCTTTCCTTTCACCAAAACCGTTTCCTTTTTTGTTCTGGACGGTTTATGTTGGCAACTTTATATTATTTATTTGGTCGTTTTTACAGTGTTTGCGGTAATTTAAATTAATTATCACAAACATGTTGATTATTATTTCTTACCTGCTTTTCCTGCTTTGCGAGCAATATATTCGCCTTCATATTTAACGCCTTTTCCTTTGTATACTTCAGGTGGACGTTTAGAGCGAATTAATGCTGCAATATCGCCAACCATTTGTTTGTTGGAACCTGAAACTGTTATTTTTGTATTAGCTTCAACCGCTATAGTTATACCTTTTGGTGGCTCTATTATAATAGGGTGTGAATATCCTAAAGAAAGATTGATGGAATTTCCTTGCATAGCGGCACGGTATCCAACACCAACTATTTCAAGTTTTTTCTCAAATGGTGTTTTAACACCTATTATAGCATTAAAAATCAAAGTTCTAAATAAACCATGTAAGCTTCTTGATTTTCTGTCGTCTGCTTTGCGGTTTACTATAACTTCTTTTTCTTCGATTTTTACTTCTATTTCATCAGGTAAAGTAACGGATTCTTCACCTTTTGGACCTTTGGCTGTTAACGTATTGCCTGTGATTTTCACTTCAACACCTTCGGGTATTGAAATTGGTAATTTGCCTATTCTTGACATAGTTTTCTCCTTTTGCTTCATTTATCTAAGCGGGAACGCATCGTTTTAAACGATTTAACCCTTTATACTACCATACATAACAAAGAACTTCGCCACCGAGCTTGTTTGTACGTGCTTCTTTTTCTGTCATTAAACCTTTTGATGTTGATATAACAGCAATACCCATACCATCAAATACTCTTGGCATATTTTTGGCTTTTGAGTATACTCTTAAACCTGGTTTTGAAACTCTTTGTAAACCTGTAATTACAGGTTGATTGTTTTGATATTTGAGAGTTACATTGATAAATTTAAATTTGTTTTTTTCTTCAACAAGATATGATTCAATGTAACCTTCTTTTTGAAGAACTTTAATTAATTCTTCTTTTAAGTTTGAGTGCGGCATTGAAACATTTTCATGTTTTACTAAATTTGCATTTCTAATACGCGTTAGAGCGTCTGAAATTGGATCATTGATTGTCATTTGTTTTCCTTTCTACTTGCAAGGACATAAGCCTTGTAGTTTAGTGTAAGCTATTATATCTTATTTTAAACATATTTTTTTTGCAAATATTTGTTAAATTTTATTAATTTTTTTATACATGTAGCGAGTAAAAATAATTATAATTTTTGTATTCATGTAGTTTTTATTAGAAAGGATTGAAATTCATATGATTAATTTTATGGGTGGGTTAATAAAATGCAAGGATACTTATGTTAATACTGATAGAATTGCATATATTTCAGGTACTAATTCTAAAATTTTACCTTTAGGTACTAGTGTTCATTTGGTTGATGATTTAAATAAAGAACTTGTATTTAAGGATTGCAAATCTTCTGATTTTGCTGATGCATTTGTTAGAGCAAATGCCGACTATGGCATACATGAAGTTAAATCTTAAAAATATTAAAATATTATATTGATATATTTAGTGTTGTTGTATTTGTAACAGTAAAACAAAGACCCTTATTAAAGGGTCTTTGTTTTAAATTTGCATTTCTTACCAAGATGCCTTTGTGACACCTGGTAATAAGCCTTGATGCGCCATTTTTCTTAGGCAAATTCTGCAAATTCCGAAATCACGGTGAAAACCATGAGGTCTTCCGCAGATAGAACAACGATTGTGAAGTCTAACTTTTGGGTATTTACCCTTAGCAGCCAAAGCTTCTCTTCTTTGTTCTTTATTAATCATTGCTTTTTTAGCCATTTATTTTTATCTCCTTTTTGTTATTTTTGTTTAAAGGGCATACCTAGATGTTTTAATAATGCTCTTGCTTCTTCATCTGTTCTTGCTGTTGTAATTATGGAAACGTTCATACCTTTCACTATATCTACTTCTTCATAATGAATCTCGGGGAACAATGACTGCTCTTTTAAGCCAAAGGTATAATTTCCTCTGCCATCAAAACTTTTAGGACTAACACCTCTAAAGTCACGGATACGCGGAAGTACAACGCACACCAATTTTTGAAAGAAATCATACATCCTGTCGCCTCTTAGTGTAACCATTGCACCAACTGGCATTCCTTCTCTTAATTTATAAGAAGCGATTGATTTTTTTGCTTTTGTTGAAAGAGCTTTTTGTCCTGCAATTTTTGTTAATTGATTTACAATGTTTTCTGCAAGTTTTGAATTGTGCGAAGCTTCTCCTACACCCATATTGAGAACAATTTTAACCATTTTTGGAATTTGCATATCGTTTGAATATGAAAATTCCTCTTTTAATTTTGCTCTTACATTGTTTACATAATGGTTTTTTAAATTACCTGTATGTTTTTCAGACATCTTATTTTCCCTTTTTTTTAGCCTTTGAAAATCTGTATTAGTTTTAATACCTGTCGAATTTCAATGCCCCGCATATTTGCGGTCTATACGTCAATTATTTCGCCACATTTGCTACAAATGCGAACTTTTTTGCCGTCTTTTATTTCTTTTTTTACTCTTGTGGCTTTTTCGCAAGACGGACAGCAAATCATAACTTTTGAAGCATTAACCGGACGTGCGATTTTATTTAATCCACCTTGAACTCCTGCTATTGGATTTGCTTTTTGCGCTTTTGTTACAACATTCACACCATCAACTAAGACAGTGCCGTTCGTAAGGTTAACCTCCTTAACATTGCCCTGCTTTCCTTTGTCTTTGCCGGAGATAACAATAACTCTGTCACCTACTTTTGTGTGAAGTTTTTTATTTGCCAAAGATCTAGTATTTTTAGCCATTTTCCTTCATTCCTATTTTTTATATTACTTCCGGAGCCAGAGAAATGATTTTCATGAAATTCTTTTCTCTAAGTTCTCTTGCAACTGGTCCAAATACACGAGTTCCTCTTGGAGCACCGTCTTTTGAAATTATAACTGCTGCGTTGTCATCAAAGCGAATAACAGAACCGTCATTACGTTTTATGTCGGCTTTTGTTCTTACAACTACTGCAGAAACAACATCAGACTTTTTAACTGTCATATTTGGTGTTGCATCTTTAACCGTAGCAACTATAACGTCACCTACGCTTGCGTACTTTTTATTACTAGAGCCCATAACACGTATGCACAAAAGTTCTTTGGCACCCGTATTATCAGCAACTTGTAATCTGGTTTCTTGTTGTATCATTTTCGTTACCTTTTCTTTAAACTATTTAGCAACGCTTACAACTTTATCCAAAGTCCATCTGATAGACCCAGACAATGGCTTGGATTCAATTATTGTAACTACGTCGCCTACATGACATTGATTTTGTTCATCACGAACTTTAAAGTTTTTTGTAAAAGTCATAGTTTTCTTGTATTTTTTATGAGCTTTATGCTCTGCAACCTCAACTACGATTGCTTTTTCCATTTTATCACTTACGACTGTTCCTTGTTTTAATTTTTTAGGCATTTTGTTATCCTTTTACACATTTAGTTCTTTTTGTCTTAAAACGGTTTTTAAACGAGCTATTTCTCTTTTTTTATTTTTTATTGAAGCTGTATTTTCTAACTGTTTTAATTTATTATGTCCCATTTTTAAGGTGAATAACTCTTTTTTTGATGTTAGAATTATCTCTTTTAATTCTTCGATTGTTTTTTCTTTTATTTCTTGAAGTTTCATCTGGCACCTACTTTTCTACTACTCTTAATTTGATAGGCAATTTTTGAGCAGCTAAATCCAGTGCTTCTATAGCATCTTCTTTGACATCAAAAGCTACTTCAAATAAAATTCGTCCCGGTTTAACGACTGCAACCCAATATTCAGGATTACCTTTACCTTTGCCCATACGAGTTTCCGCAGGTTTCGCAGTAATTGGTTTATCGGGAAATATTTTAATCCATACATTACCGCCACGTTTAATTTTTCTTGTAATTACACGACGCGCAGCTTCGATTTGTCTTGAAGTTATCCAAGCCGGTTCAAGTGCTTGGAGTCCGTACTGTCCAAATTCAAGAGAGCATCCTCTTGTTTCGGTTCCCTTCATATTGCCTTTCATTTTTTTACGAAATTTTGTTTTTTTAGGCATTAACATTTT
>CALUWK010000015.1 GCA_944324475.1 Candidatus Gastranaerophilales bacterium | reverse complement strand
CATTGCTTGAGACAATGCATCTGTTGAATTTGACAAAATGTTTTGGACTTTAATAGAGTCCATGTTCGTGTTAATAACTACTGACATAAATGAGCTCCTTTCATTAAGCTTTATTTCAATACATCCTTGCGTTCATATAAAAAATAGTTATATGAATTCAATGCACTGAAAAATCGCTTTTATAACAAAAGAAACTAAATATTAATTTTTTTAATAATTAAAAATCGCCAAAATTCAAACAAGACTTCAATTTATAAAAATAAAAATATTAAGAATTGTAAAAAAAATTCAAAACTGTTATAAAATTATAATAAAGGGAAGTTATTTTTAACCCAATTTAATTCATCATTTTTTGTTGAAAAGCCTGATAAATTAGATAATTTTTTTTCATACAAATTATTTAAAATTTCACCAATCAACTTTCCTTTAGGATAATTAAGCAAAAACAAATCATTACCTGTGATGTTTAATTTAATGTCTTTTATTTTATAATACAAATTTACATTTTCATCAGACGTCTTATAAAAATAATATGCAAGAAAAGCTCTGTCTAGTCTCGAAAAAAATTTAATCATTTGAACCTTGGTTTTAAACTCAAATTTTTTAACCTCTAAATTTTTAACTATACTGATATAAAACTCAGAAATTTCATCAGTATTTAAAGAAAAAACATTCAAAATACTCTTAATAATATCAAAATTTACAACTAAATTTATAGGTGTAAAAATCTTATAATATTTTTTTTCAATTATTTCTCTAAATATATCATCTCTTTTATCTGATAAAAAAAGCTTTCTTAAAACAGAATATGCTCTATCAATACTCAAATACTCATAATCAACACAAAGCAAATATTTTTTTATAAGCGACAAATCATTTTCAGAAAATTTAAAACCAAAGCGATACTTAAAATCCAGCCCCCTTAAAATTCTTGTAGGATCATCAACATAACTTTTATTATGCAAAACTCTTAAAGTTTTATTATTAATATCATTAATTCCATCGACAAAATCAAACAAACGAAACTTTAAATTATCATTTTCCATAAAAAATTCAACATATATAGAATTTACTGTAAAGTCCCTTCTTTTAACATCGATATTAATATCACATCCAACCTCATCAACACAAGGCAAACAACCGCTATAAGGATAATGTTCAACTCTACTTGAAGCAATATCAAAAACAATATCTTTATATAATACCTTAACCGTTGCAAAATCATCATGAACAGAAACTACAGACACTTCATCCTTAAAAAAATTTACAAAATCCAACGCATTCCCTTGAACTAAAAAATCAACATCTTTTGTTGGTACACCTAAAAATATATCACGCACACATCCACCTACAAAAAAAACCCTAACATTATTAATAAGGGCATTTTTTGCAAGAATTTTCATAAAACTTTCTATATTCTCTTTAAATTTAAATTCCAAAATAAATACCTTATTTCTTTGAAAGAACCTCAGGATAATTTTTTTCTATAAAGCTTGTATTAAAATCACCCGAAATAAAATTATAATTGTTTAATATTTTTTTATGAAAACCTATTGTTGTTTTAATTCCCGTAATTACATATTCATCAAGTGCTCTCAACATTCTTCTGCGAGCTTCTTCACGATCTTTTCCCCAACATATAACTTTACCTACAAGCGAATCATAATAAGGAGGAATGGTATATCCAGTGTAGGCATGAGAATCAACACGAGTACCAAAACCACCCGGAGCAATATAACCCTCAATCAAACCCGGACAAGGCATAAAACATTTTTCATAATCTTCAGCGTTAATTCTGCACTCAATAGCATGACCAAGTAATCTTACATCCTCTTGCTTATAAGATAATTTTTCACCCTGCGCAACCCTAATTTGTTCCTTAACAATATCAATATTTGAAATCATTTCAGTAACACAATGTTCAACCTGCACTCGAGTGTTCATTTCCATAAAGTAAAATTTTTTATTCTTTTTATCAGACTCATCCAATAAAAATTCAACTGTCCCCGTTCCTTCATAATTTATCGATTTAGCAGCATTTATAGCAGCCTCACCCATTTTTTTTCTAATATCTTCTGTTATTGCAATACTTGGAGCTTCTTCTAACAATTTCTGGTTTCTTCTTTGAATAGAGCAATCCCTTTCTCCAAGATGAATTACATTTCCATAACTATCAGCTAATATTTGAACCTCAATATGCCTTGGATTTTCGATAAATTTCTCAACATATACCTCAGGATTAGCAAAAGCGCTTTGAGCCTCACTTCTACACAAATTGAAATCATCATCAAGCTCATCGTCTTTTCTTACAATCCGCATGCCCTTACCGCCACCGCCGGCAGTCGCTTTTATTATTATAGGATACCCAACTTTTTCAACAAATTTTCTTATTGTATCTGTATCATTAACAATACCAAGACCCGGAGTAATAGGAACACCAGATGCCTCCATTGTAGCCCTTGCATTTGCTTTATCGCCCATTTTCAACATAGCTTCAGCAGACGGACCAATAAATTTAATATGGTGCTCTTCACATATAGAAACAAAATCTGCTCTTTCAGACAAAAAACCATACCCAGGATGTATAGCATCAGCTCCTGATGTAAGTGCAACAGAAATTAAAGCCGGAATAGAAAGATAACTCTTTGAACTTTGAGCAGGGCCAATACAATATGCCTCGTCAGCAAGAGACACATGCAAACTTTGACTATCAGCCTGAGAATACACCGCAACTGTGGCAATACCTAATTCCCTACATGCTCTAATAATACGAATGGCAATTTCGCCCCTATTTGCAATTAAAACTTTTTTAAACATAACAATTCCTTGGCATAAAGCTAATAGCTCTTTATACAGATTTTACTCAACATACATCAAAACTTGACCGTATTCAACGCTCTGACCGTCTTCAACGCAAATTTCGACAATCTTACCTGAAACTTCAGACTCAATTTCATTCATTAATTTCATTGCTTCAACAATACAAACTACCTGTCCGGCACTTACAACATCTCCAACCTTAACAAAAGGTTTAGCACCCGGAGCCGGAGCAGCATAAAAAGCTCCAACCATTGGAGAAACTATTGGAGTACCCTTAGAAGAAGTTTTTTCTTCTTTAGTCTGAGGTAAAGCAGATTGTAAAGAAGCAACAGGAGCAGCAGAAACAACAGGACTAACCGCAGGAACTGCAGTACATAAATCTCTCCTTATGGTTATAGCTTGCTCGCCTTCTTCCAAGACTATCTCACTTAACTGGTTATCAATTAATATTTTGGCAATTTTTTCAATGTATTCAATTTCGTATTTCATAAATTATGTCCTTACACTCTGTCTAAATATTCATTTGTTCTTGTATCTATTCTCAATGTATCACCTGTTTGAATAAAAAACGGCACATTAACAACAGCCCCACCCTCAAGCGTTGCCGGTTTGCTACCTCCTTGAGCAGTATTTCCCTTTTCTGCAGGAGGTGTATCAATAACCTTCAATTCAACAAAATTAGGCAAATCTATACCTATAATTTTACTGTCATGAAACAATATTTGAACAGTCATATTTTCTTGCAAATACTTCATACCATCACCAACCCTATCGACTGGCACAGGTAATTGTTCATAGCTTTCCAAATCCATCATAACAAGGTCATTACCTTCTTTATACAAATACTGCATCTCGCGCCTGTCAAGCATTGCTTTTGCAACTTTTTCACCTGCCCTAAAAGTTTTTTCAACAACTTGTCCTGTTTCAACATTTTTTAGCTTAGAACGCACAAACGCAGCACCTTTTCCAGGTTTTACATGCAAAAATTCAACAACAGACCATAATCCGTTATCAATTTCCAATGTCAAACCGGTTTTTAAATCGTTTACTGAAATCATAAATTATTCCTGTTTATCTAATCATCAAAGTTAATTTTATCATAAACTTGAATTTTTACATAAAAATTTTGGTCCCTTTTTGCTTTTTTTAATAATTCCAAGGGAGGATTAGCTGTTTTTTTTAGAAGTTGAGCGGTTTTTTCCCTAATTGTAAAGTCATTAAAATTTATTGTAACAATCAATATTTCTAATACTTCAGAATTATATTTTCCACTAAAAGAAAAAAATAAAGCCTCAAGTAACCAATAAAGAGCAAATATTTTTTTATTCTTAGCATGGCTTTTAGTATTTTTTACAGAAATTAAAAAAAAATCTTTACAAGTATTTTCACAACTCATTATTTCTTTAAGCAAATCCTTGATTTTTAATACTATATCTAATTCTAATAAATCAGCTATCTGTTTAACATTAGATATAATAGAACACATAGCACGACAAATATTTGGATTAATATCAATCAAGGCATCTAAAAATTTATTTTTTGAAAAATCATCTAAAAAATAATTATAAAATTTAGGGCAAATTTCCTCTAATTTAAGAGCACATGCCTCTCTTAATGGAGATGGATGGTTTGTTAAATAATATATTAACTTTTGCGCCTCTTGACAAGAAGCCACTTGCTCTATTTCAACTATCTCAAAAATTTTTGAAAAGAGCTCAGCTTCAAGAACATCTATTTTTAAAATTTCATTAACCATATTTACTATTAAAGCATATCAAAAACTTTAAGCAAAAAAGACAAACGAAAATATATAATTAAAATTGACTTTTAATTTAAAAAAATTAATTTATTAATAACGGAGGTTTTTAATGGATATAATAAAAAAACTTTTTAATTTTAATGATGACGAAAGTTGTGCCATAGGTTTATGCAAATTCAACGACGACTTTTTTAAACTATCAAATGCCAAAGAACAAGTTAAAAAAAGAATCAAAAAAGAAGCGACCCTAACACAAATGCTAAAAAGAAGCATAAACTAAATATATTAAAATATTTGTCTTGAATAATGAACAACAAAAGGTATCAAAACTCCAAGCAACATGCCACAAAAAACCTCAAGCGGTGTATGACCCAAAAGCTCTTTCAATGCCGCATAAGGTTTTACTTCATGATTTTTTTGAACAAATTCATCAACCAACCTGTTAAGAGTTGCAGCCGTTTTTCCCGCTGCACGTCTTATTCCTGAAGCATCTTGCATAACAATAAGTGAAAATCCAAGAGAAACAGCAAACAACATAGAGCTAACGCCTTCAATCAATGCAACCGAAGTAGAAAGAGCAATAACACCAGCCGTATGGGAACTCGGCATTCCACCTGTTGTTGTAAAAATCTTAAAATTAATCTTTTTATGAGTACAAAGATAAGTTACAACCTTAATAAATTGAGCAATAAAAGCCGAAACTAAACCCGAAAACAAAGCTTCATAACCTGTATTAAAAAATTGTAATTCTCCCATTATTCGCCTTTTACTTTCCTAATTAGCATATCATTAATTTCTTCAAATACCGAAGACCTAATTTCTAATTTATTCAGTATATCACGATTTTTTTTAATTAGCGAATAAAAAATATTTCGAGATTCATCAACTCCAAAAGCACTTACATAAGTTAACTTTTTTGAAACATTATCTTTTCCTGCCGTTTTTCCAAGCTCTAAAGTCGATAAAGTACAATCGATAATATCATCATAAACCTGAAACAAAATTCCAAAATTATAAGCAAATTCCTGCAATTTCAAAAGAACATCATGCCTGACATTAGCTAATTTAGCACCCATTGTAACAGCACAATTAAAAAGTTCTCCTGTTTTATATTTATGTATGTATTTTAAATTTTCAAAATCAATCTCTTTGTTTTCCGCCTCTATGTCAGCAACTTGACCCGCCACAATTCCAGAGGCACCTGCTGTTTTTAAATAATCCCTTGTAATATCCAAAATTAAATCAGATGAATACTTGCAAGAAAGTTTATCAATCAATATTTGAGCACCGAAAGAAATTAAAGCATCGCCCGCCAAAGTTGCAACAGCTTCACCAAAAACTTTATGATTCGTTGGTTTTCCTCTTCTTAAATCATCATTATCCATGCAAGGTAAATCATCGTGTATCAAACTATATGCGTGCATAATCTCCAACGAACAAGCACAAGGAAGCGCATCGCAAAGATCAACTTTAAACAAATTTGCAATCTCAAGACAAATAATGGCTCTCAAACGCTTACCTTCAAGCATGGTAGTATATCGCATAGCTTCCCAAATCTTAGATGAATACAAAGCTCCTCTTGAATATTCATCAAAATATTTGTTTAATTCATCAACTACAAGATTTTTGTAATAATTAATCACTTTTTTAATCCGTTTCTTTAATATTCTGCTTTACTGTATTTCTTGATTGGATTCTTTTTCTTTTTGAAATTTTAACAAAAACATTCGAACCGCTTTTCTTTTTATAACCTTCATTTTTAATGCTTCTTTTAGATATTTTTTCTTTATATTCCATACATTCATTTAAAAAAGACAAATAACTTCTATACCTCGATTCAGAAATTTTATCCAAATTATCGTATAAAGAACAAATGTTTTTTTCCTTAACATCATGTAAACAATTTGAATACTTGCAGCCATTCATATATGGTATAAAATCATCAAATAATATTGCTAAATCTTCAGGACACATAAAATCAAATTTTAAATTTGAAAACCCAGGAGTATCTATAACTTTAAAATCTTTATATTCAATTATTTCTACATGCCTTGTTGTATGTGCGCCTTTTAAAGTTTTTTTTGAAACTTGACCTGTTTTTATACTAATATTTGGATTAAGTGCATTTAATAAACTGGATTTACCAACTCCAGACATACCAACTAAGACAATAGTTTTATCTTTTATAAATTCAAAAACACTATCAAGTCCGACTTTATTTTTTACGCTTGTAAAAAACATTTTATAGCCAATATTTTTATAAATACCTTCAAGTTTTTTTATAGTATTAATCAAATCTTTATCTAAATCTTCCTTATTAAAACAAATAGCACAGTCAATTTTATAATATTTTAGATAAATAAGATAACGATTTAATTGAACCAAATCCAGTTCAGGTTCTTTAAGTGAACACACAACAAGAGCTAAATCGATATTCGAAACTTTTGGTCTAGTTAAAAAATTTTTTCTTAAAATTAATTTTGAAATAAAGCAATTATCACCACTTAACTCAACAAAATCACCGACTCTTATTTCAGCATTTTCTTTTTTTAAAGTATCTTTTAGTTTGCAAGTAAAACTGACATGTTCAAAATTCTTAACAAAATAAAAATCCGAATGTATTTTATATACCTGTGCTTGCATAGTTTAATAATAAATAAAAATTTTATATGGTGCAATGTTTTGTATGGTTTTTTATTTTATAATATAATTTATAAAAATACTTGGTGAGGATATTAATATTATGACATTAACCGATTGGTTTAATAAAAGAAAAATGCAACAAATAGCAGCACGCGACAATGATGTTCATATTGATGATTCAATAGGTAAACTCTGGACTCTTTGTTATAACTGTTCAAGCCAACTTCCCAAAAAAGACTTAGAAAACAACCAAATGGTGTGCCCTAATTGCGACTACCATTTTAGGATTGGCGCAAAAGCTAGAATAAAACTTATTGCAGACGAAAATACTTTCGTTGAAATGTTTTCAAACATAAAACCATGCGATCCTCTGGAATTTGTAGACACTCAAAGCTATAAACACCGTCAAGAACAAGCACACGAAAAGTCAGGACTTGACGAAGCCGTTATAACCGGAACTTGCATGATTTCAGGACAAAAAGCAGCTATAGCCGTCATGGATTTTGATTATATGGGCGGATCTATGGGTTCGGTAGTAGGTGAAAAAATTACAAGAATACTTGAATATGCACTTGAAAACAAACTTCCATCAATAGTATTTACTGCATCAGGTGGTGCAAGAATGCAAGAGAGTGCTTTAAGTTTGATGCAAATGGCAAAAACAAGTTGCGCAGTTGCAAAATTAAATGAAGCAAAATTACTATACATTACTGTACTATGTGAACCCACTTTTGGGGGCGTTACAGCCTCTTTTGGAACCATTGGTGATATAATTATAGCAGAAAAAGGCGCTCGTATAGGCTTTGCCGGAAGGAGAGTAATTGAACAAACCATAAGACAAAAACTTCCAGCAGACTTTCAGACGGCAGAATATTTATTAAAATACGGTCAAATTGACTTCATAGTAGAAAGAAAAAATATGAAAGAAAAACTGGCAAAACTCATCAAAATGCACGCCAAAAAATAAGGAATTAAAAATGAAAGAAGATAATAAAAGAGTTCAAATTCTAGAGTTTGAAAAGCCCATATACACAATTCAAGATAAAATAGAAGAACTCAAACAAACAAGCAAAGACACAAATATAAATTACGATGACGAGATAAAAAAATTGGAAGAACAAACAAAAGTGTACAAAAAAGAATTATATGAAAAACTTGAACCATATCAAAAGTTGCAAATTGCAAGACACCCTCAAAGACCAAACTTTATGGATTATGTTCAATTTATGTGTGAGGATTTCATAGAGCTCCACGGAGACAGACACGGCTATGATGATAAAGCTATATCTGGAGGTATTGCAAAAATTGGCGATTACAATGTAATGTTAATCGGTACAATGAAAGGTAAATCTACAAAAGAAAATCTTGAATGTAATTTTGGAATGCCGCAACCGCAAGGCTACAGAAAAGCACTAAGGCTATTCGAACATGCAAATAGATTTGATTTACCCATCATAACCTTAATTGATACAATGGGAGCATACCCTGGCATGAAAGCAGAAGAAATGGGGCAAGGAGAGGCTATTGCTGTAAATCTCAAAGAAATGGCTAAACTAAACGTTCCTATTATTGCCGTAATTACTGGAGAAGGATGCTCTGGAGGTGCCTTGGGATTAGCTGTCGCAAACAAAGTAATGATTTTAGAACATGCATATTATACCGTAATATCGCCCGAAGGTTGCGCTTCAATTTTATGGAAAGATGCTTCAATGGCAAAAGTTGCAACAAATGCGCTCAAAATTACAGGTGAAGATTTACTCAAATATAACATAGTAGATGAAGTAATCAAAGAACCCGTTGGAGGAGCACATTATAGTGCAGAAGAAATGTCAAATAACTTAAAAATATCTCTAATTAGAGCACTGGACGAATTTAAAAATATGACTTCAGATGAATTGAGAAATAGCAGATATTCTAAATTCAGAAACATGGGCATATTTCAACAATAGTAATATAGAAGCAGGTAAATTTTGTTATTTTCTAAATTTAAAAAATTATGGATAGGATTAGGATTGTATTTTTGCAGTAATTTAGCAGCAAATGCTGCTTTGTCTCTGCCAAATATTAATATAAGCATGCAAAATATATCAACGCCTCAAGAATTTACTCAAGGTGTGCAAATTTTAATCTTACTAACAATTCTAACATTAGCTCCAAGTATAATCATAATGACAACAGCATTTATTAGAATCGTAATTGTACTTTCACTTACAAGACAAGCAATAGGAACAACAACACTTCCACCAAATCAAGTCATAGTTGGACTTGCATTAATATTAACTTTCTTTGTGATGTCACCTACGTTATCAAAAATAAATGAAACAGCTTATCAACCATATATGAAAAACGTAATAACGCAACAACAAGCACTTGACAATTCGCTTGTTCCAATACGAGACTTCATGTTTAAACAAACACATGAAGAAGAACTCGCTCTTTTTGTGAAACTATCTAAAATTCAAAAGCCAAAAACAAAAAAAGACGTGCCTACTTATGTTTTAATTCCGTCATTTGTTCTATCAGAATTAAAAACAGCTTTCAAAATAGGTTTTGTCATCTTCTTACCGTTTTTGGTAATAGATTTAGTTGTTGCATCAGTTCTTGTCTCAATGGGCATGATGTTTCTACCGCCGACAACAATAGCAATGCCATTTAAGCTAATAATGTTCGTTATGGTTGACGGGTGGTTTTTAATCACCAAATCACTTGTTGAAGGATTTGTCACTTAAAGGATAATAAAATTATGGATGAAGCACTAATATTAACGGTTTTTCAAAAAACAATATTGCTTACAATGATAATTGCAGCACCAATTTTACTGTCTGCAATAGTTGTAGGACTTGCAATTAGCATAATTCAATCAGTAACACAAATTCAAGAGCAAACATTAACTTTTGTTCCAAAAATATTTGCCGCGCTATTAGTCTTAATTGTTGCAGCTCCTTGGATGATAGATATTTTTACAACAACCACAAAAGAACTCTTTGAATATATTAAAATCTTTATTTCATAAAAAGGAGATAAAATTGACTCAAGCACCAAACCTTTTAAATCTTTTATCTCCATATAACATAGTTATTTTTATGCTAATTTTTACAAGAATAACAGGGCTTTTTCAATCAGCACCATTCTTTTCAACAATACAAGCGCCAATCATGACAAAAATTTGGTTTGCGGGGATAATTGCCTTTATTTTATATCCCATAATATATACTCAAAAAAATTTCATTTTGCCAAAAGACGCAGCGGAGTTTATTATATTAATCGCAATAGAATTTTCTGTAGGATATTTAATAGGATTTGTTGCAAACTTAATGCTTGAAGGAGTCAGAATGAGCGGAAGCATACTTTCTATACAAATGGGGCTTTCGATGTCTGAAGCACTAGATCCTGCTACAGGTGTAAATTCAACCGAAATCTCAAGACTGTACATATATCTTGCAACTCTTATTTTCCTTGCGACAGGAGCTTATCAATTTCTTTTTGCCGCTTTATTAAACAGTTTCCATGCTATCCCTATGGGATTTTTCCCTATATTTAACACAAATATAGTAAGTTCTATGCTTGAAATATTTTCACAATGCTTTAAAATTGCCTTTGGTGTAGCTTTTCCAATATTTTCAGTTCTGCTTATATCAGATGTACTGCTTGGAATGATGAGTAAAATGATGCCACAAATGAATATATATATGGTAGCAATACCTGTTAAAATTTACATTGGATTTTTCTTAATGCTAGCTTTTTTAAGCGCCACAAATATATATTTACAAGGAGTTATACAAGAATATATGCGTGCAATAGGCGCGCTATTTACATAAACTATGGCAAACGAACAAAATGAAAAAACTGAAGAAGCCACCCCGAAACGACGGGAAAAAGAACGAGACAAGGGTCATATCGCAAAAAGTCAAGATTTCACATCCTCTCTTGTTTTAACATTCGGGCTGGGTTTAATTTATGCTATGGGATCAGGTATGCTTGAAAAATTAAAAAATATGCTTTTTCAAACATTAACACACCTAAATCCAAATGAAATATCAAATGATGATGCAATAAGTGTGCTTGCACCATATTTTAAAAACTACTCAGAAATAACTCTTTTATTTTTTGCTTTTCTAGCAATATCAGCAGCGCTCATTCTGAGATTTCAAACAGGAGCCCTTTTTGCAAAAGAAGCATTGAAACCAAATCTTGAAAGACTTTCCCCGTCATCTGCAATGAAAGCACTGCTTGAAAAAATAAATATTTTTAAACCAAGACAAATGGTTGAATTAATAAAATCAATAATAAAAACAACAATAGTTGCCATGGTTGGTTTTAACGTAATAATAAAAAGAAAAAATGACCTGTTTGGTCTTATAGGAGCAGATCCTACAACAGGTTTTATTGTAATGGGTTCCGTTATTTTTGAATTACTTGCAACAATTTGTATTCTATTAATAATAATCGGAATTATAGACAAAAAATATCAAGATTGGGAATATAACAAATCAATCAAAATGACCAAACAAGAAGTAAAAGATGAATTTAAAAATACAGAGGGAGATCCAAAAATTAAAAGCAAAATCCGCTCGTTCCAAATGAAAATATTGCAACAAAAAATGATGTCAAAAGTAAAGGACGCGGATGTTGTTGTGGTAAATCCGACTCATTATGCGGTTGCACTTATGTACAATCCTGAAAAAGTCCCAGCTCCTGTTGTTGTAGCAAAAGGAGTAGATTTTATTGCGTTTAAAATAAGAGAAATAGCTAAAAATAACGGAATACCAATCGTAGAAAATAAACCATTAGCACGAAGTTTATACAAATTAGTTGAAGTTGATGGTATAATACCACAAGAACTATATGTTGCCGTTGCGGAAATTTTACAATACGTTTACGCACAAAAAGGAAGATGATAAAATAAAAGTGGAGGAATTAGAAGCAACTTGGGGAAGTTAAAGGATTTATTAAAAAATAATGACATAGTGTTAGCTATTGGTCTTGTTACCATTGTTTTAATGATGGTAATACCTATCCCTGCACAACTTTTAGACTTACTTTTAACTCTAAATATATCGTTATCTGTTTTAATTCTTCTTGTTTGTTTATATACAAAAGAACCCCTTGAATACTCAAGTTTTCCTACAATTCTTCTTATAGCTACACTATTTAGACTTGGTCTTAATGTCACATCAACCAGACTAATTCTCCTTGAAGCAGACGCAGGCGCAGTTATCGAATCATTCGGACAATTTGTTGTAGGGGGTAATTATGTAGTAGGTGCTGTTATTTTTGTAATTCTTGTAATTATTAACTTTATGGTTATCACAGGCGGTGCAGGCAGAGTTGCAGAAGTAAGTGCACGTTTTACATTAGATGCCATGCCTGGTAAACAACTCTCTATAGATGCTGATTTAAATTCCGGCTTAATTGATGAAAATGAAGCCAAAAAAAGAAGAAAAGCGCTTTTAAGAGAAGCAGATTTTTACGGCACTATGGATGGTGCTTCAAAATTTGTAAAAGGTGATGCAACTGCAGGTATAATCATTACCGTAATTAATATCGTTGGCGGTTTAATTATAGGTATAGTACAAATGAAAATGCAACCCATGACAGCATTATCAACCTACACAATCTTAACTGTCGGAGATGGTCTAGTATCTCAAATTCCTGCTTTAATTATTTCAACTGCAACAGGCTTAATTATATCTCGTGCTTCAGGTTCTGATAATTCACTGTCAGAAGATATAAGAAAAGAAATGTTCCAAAATCCCAAAGTTCTTGGAATAATAAGCGGACTTTTATTTTGTATGGGAATAGTTCCAGGAATGCCAACCATACCATTTTTAACCATTTCAGCTCTTACTGGCGGATTTAGCTATAAAAAATACAAAGAAAAAATTGAAGAAGAAAAACAAGCTCAACAGGCAGCAAAAGATGCTAAAAAAGCCGAAAAACTGGGTAAAAAGAAGAAAAAAGCAACAAGAGAAAGCGTGCTTGAACTTTTAGCGGTTGAAACTCTTGAAATTGAAATAGGCTACAGGTTAGTCAGCCTTTTAGATGTTGAAAAGGGTGGAGATTTATTAGATAGAATTTCTCAAATAAGAAGGCAGACAGCCCTGGATTTAGGTATAGTTCTGCCTTCTATTAGAGTTAGGGATAACCTACAGTTACCACCAAACACATATCAAATCAAACTAAAAGGAATTACAATAGAAACAGGAGAAGTATATCCCGACAGATTTCTTGCCATGAATTCAATGGGAGGAGCAGATGATCCTAATGTAGTCGGAATTAGCGCAATAGAACCTGCTTTTCATTTACCAGCAATTTGGATTCTTGAAAAGGATAAAGAATACGCAGAAACCGCAGGCTACACAGTTGTTTCTTCTTCTGCAGTAATATCAACGCACCTGACAGAAGTAATTAAGAAAAACGCAAGTGAAATTCTAACTCGTTCCGATGTTCAACAGTTAATTGATAATCTTAAAAAAGAAATGAATGAAACATATGTTAACGACTTAATGAAAGAGTTAACCACAGCAGACGTTCAGCAAGTCATGCAAAATCTTCTTAAAGAACGTGTTTCAATACGTGACTTAAAAACAATACTTGAAACTATGAGCTTGCAACATAAAATCAACAAAAACTATAATTATCTGACAGAACAATGCAGACAAGCGCTGTGTAGAACAATATGTAAGCAAAATCTATCAGACACAGGAGAATTGCTTGTTATAACAATGACTCAAGAAGTTGAACAAGAAATAGCCAAGGGTATAAACCCCGACGGAGAAAGCCTAACACTAAATCCTGACTTTGTAAAACGCCTGATGGATAGCTTAAATTCAGAATTTGAAAAGGCAATTCAACAAACAGGAAACCAACCTGTAATTTTATGCTCTTCACCCATAAGGTTGATTTTTAGACGCTTGATCGAAAGAACATATCCACAAATATCAATTATGTCTTATAATGAAGTTACAAATAATATTAAGGCAAAATCAGTAGGAATAATAAGAGCAAACATGAAAACAGCAACTATATAAAAGGAATAAATAATGAAAGAATTACTCCAGGCTACAAAAGATTTAAAAATCATACCAAACAATTTTAAAAGTTCTTGTGCGCTAAAATTACTCAGTGTTAACGACAATGAAATAAAAGCAGAACTTATAACATCAGAAGAAAGCGAACTAAATGATTATATTCCTCAAGAAAATGTTGAAATCTTTGGAGTAAATAACGTAGGGCTTATATATTTTGAAACAAAAATACTTGCAAAAAATGAAAAAAATATTACTCTAGCAACAACGAACGATTACAGCTTAATTCAAAGGAGAGAATATTCCAGAGTTGGCTTAAATCAAGGTAGTGTTATATTTAAAGACATTGCACCAGAATGTTTAATCAAAGTAGAAGATATTTCGGCCGGAGGCTTAAAATTTATCTGTGCTACTCCACTTGAAACAGATATACATTATCCAATACAAATTAATTTGTCTGGAAACATGAAAATAGATTGTTGTCTGCTTCCAATAAGAATATTAGAGACAGAATACAACAACAAAAAAGCATACATTATATCAGGAAAGTTTACAAATTTGGAAAATGTTGACAGAATAGTACTTGTACAATATGCTTTCAAGATTAAAATGGAAGACCAAAATAAAGAAGATTAATCAAAAATGAGTAAAACAATATATAATACACAAGAAGACAATCCGATAAAATACTCAAAAATAATATCATCATTATTCTGTTCAAGTTCTATACTTGTACTTTCATTTCTGTGTCTTTTAAATAACTTTTCAATTGATTTATACACAACAACATTATTACTCAAAATAGTAATACCTGCTTCATTTTGTTTTTGGTTTATAGGTTTTATAATTGGAAAAATCCTTGATAGATTGAATACGAAAATAATAGTTAAAAAAATTACCGAAGAAAAAAAGGCATACGAAATTCCAAGTATGTTTTCAGATAACAACGAATATACAGATGATGAGTTTAATATATTATGAAAAAATTTAATTTCAAATCACTTAAATCCATAAGATTAAGCATATATTTTGCAGTGCTTTTAAGCATAATAATTATAGTTACAACTTCACTTTTTGCACTTTACACAGTATTTAACATCAAAAATCTTGCAAGCAGCTATGAATCAGATATATACAAACTGAGATATTCACTTTCAACGATACTTGTTCAATCACTTATTTTAGATACAAAAAGAAACAATTTTGAAACAACCAAAAGCATAATTGATTTGCTAAAAAAAGACAATTTGCTTTCATATACTTATGTAAAAGACAATCAAAACGGCAAAATTGTACTGGGGGATTATCAAGAAAATTCAACATCAGAAACGTACAAAGCAGATACAACACAAAGTATACAAAAATTATCAAAAACAGTGGGAAATTATACAATATATTTTGGTATCCCTGCAAAAAACCATATGGATATTTATTATGAAGGCTTTTTTGACATGATAACAAATATCCTCACATTATTTATAATTTTTGGTATCGCAGTAAGCGTAATAATGTCAGGTATAATTTCAAAACCACTTGAAAGACTTTCAAGAGCAGCAAAAGAAATAACAGACGGAAACTTTGATGTACAAATTCCAAAAACAAATTTTTCAGAAATAAACGATCTTATTAATTCTTATAATGAAATGGGATTACAACTAAATGAATTATATTCATCTCTCGAATTAAAAGTCCAGGAAAGAACAGTAGCCCTTGAAGCAGCAAATTACAAGCTTCAAGAAACACAAGCAATGATGGTTCATTCTGAAAAAATGAGATCTCTTGGAGAACTGGTCGCAGGAATTGCCCATGAAATAAATAATCCCATAAATTTCATCCATGGAAACATAATGATTTTGCAAAATTATGTAGATGATTTATTAAAACTGATTGATTTATATGAAAAAAATAATGTTAATTTTCCCGAAGATATAAAAACAAAGATTGAAGCACTTAAAAAAGAAATTGATTTGGATTTCTTAAGAGGAGATATAAAAGACCTTATAAAAAGTTGTATAGAAGGCACACAAAGAACAAAAAATATAGTGCTTGATTTAAAAAACTTCTCAAGAATGGAAGAAAGAGTCTTAACACAACTTGACATACCAAAAGAAATAGATACGACTCTAAATATTCTAAATAACAAATATAAAAACAGAATTACGGTAATAAAAAACTATTCTCCCGATGTACCTAAAATTGAAGCATATGGCGGACAATTAAATCAAGTTTTTATGAATATACTTGATAACGCACAAGATGCAATGGGAGAAAAAGGAACCCTCACGATAAATGTATATAAAGAACATACTAAAGTTAAAATTGAATTTATAGACACAGGAAAAGGAATACCAGAAGAAAACCTTAAAAAAGTTTTTGATCCTTTTTTCACAACAAAACCTGTAGGCAAAGGTACAGGACTTGGAATGAGCATATCATACAGAGTTATTAACGATCATCATGGCACAATAGAAGTTGAATCCAAGGTTAATGTCGGCACAAAATTTACAATTACGCTTCCAATAAACCAAGACGAGGCAAATGAAAAACTAACAATGGAAGAAGAAATCATCAGAGATTTACGCGAAGAAAACGGGGTTATAGAAAATGACGGATAAAAGATACAAAATACTAGTAGTTGATGATGAAGAAGATAACTTGGCACTCTTATATAGAACCTTGCGTTCCAAATACGATGTAACCAAAGCAAACAGCGCAATAGAAGCGCTTGAAATTATGAAAACAGAAAAATTTGACTGCATATTGTCAGATCATAAAATGCCCATTATGGATGGGGTTGAATTTTTAAAAAGAGTATATGATATTCAACCCAAAACAATGCGTCTTCTGGTTACAGCGTATTCCGATGTTAAAATACTTATAGACGCTATAAATTATGCAAAAATATACAGGTACATAAAAAAACCCTACACACCTGATGAATTGTTAATGATTGTAGAATCTGCACTGGAGTGCTATCAATTAAAAATAGATAACGAGAATCTTATAACTGACTTAAAAGACTTGTTTTCAGGAACAATTAAAGCAATTATTGAAGCACTCGATGCAAAAGACTCGTTTACCCTTGGAAGAAGCAGAAGAGTGGCCTTTTATGCAACCAAAATAGTTAATAAACTGGCTCTTAATCCAAAAGAAGTTAGCCAAATTGAGCTTGCAGGGCTATTACATGATATAGGTATGATAGGTGTAGCAGAAGAAATTTTAAATAAAACTCAAAAACTGACAGATGAAGAATATGAAAAAATCAAAATGCATGTACATTATAGTGTAAAAATACTTGAAGATATAAAACAACTATATGAAATTACTGAAATTATAAAGTATCACCATGAATATTATAACGGTTGCGGCTACCCTTATGGGTTAAAAGGAGAAGAAATTCCGCTAGGCTCAAGAATAATTGCAATAGCAGATGCTTACGATTCGCTTGTTTCAAACAGAGCTTACAGAAGCAGTTTATCCTCACAAGAAGCAATGAAAATCATTGAACAAGGCGCAGGGCAACAGTTTGACCCAAACTTGGTACAAATATTTAAAGATGTGCTTCCTGAAGCCATAGAAGAAATAAAAGAATACGAGAAAGAACATCCGGTAGAAGTAATAAATGAGAACAGTTGAAATATATACAGGCGCATACGCATCAGGAAAAAGTGAAAATGCAATAAACAGGGCAATAGCATATAAAAAACAAAATAAAAACATTACTCTTGTAGACCTAGATACTGTTGAGCCCGCCTATTGCATGCGACCTATAGAAAAAAAAATAAAAAGTTATGGAATAAATTTGATATTACAATCAGACTATTTTGGACTTGGTGAAGCCGGCAGTTATGTTACAAACGAACAAATTAATTGCCTTAAAACAACAAACGAAGATATAATAATTGACGTCGGATACGGAGTTACAGGACTTGATACACTAGATATTTTAACCGATATAGACTACGAAAAAAATATCAAAATATATCTTGTTGTAAACACTTCAAAATTTGAAACTAAAGACAAAGAATCAATAATGGAATATATTCAATTTAACAGTGGAGAAAACAAAAAACCTTGGAAAAAAATTTCGGGTTTAATTTCAAACACACATTTTGGAAATGAAACAAAAATTGAAGACATAATAAAAGGCTACAAAATTATCAGCGAAGTGTCTATTTCAACTGGTATTCCGATTATCGCAATAAGTGCAGACAAAAAATTCGACAATTATTTCAAAACGAAATCTTATGAAAACACACCAATTTGGTTCCTCGAAAGACACATGCCAGAAGCACTTTGGTAGTTTATTTTTTCTTATTTATCGGAATGTACGTCCTAGTTGCAGTTCCAGATGAAAAATGGCTTGAATTAATTATTTTAGTTTCAAATGTAGTCTCATCTTCGATCTTATTTATATCTTCAATATCTTTTAGCTGCTCATCGCTAACATAATAAGAATTATCGTCAAAATTATAATTATCTTCTACATCATAAGTGTAGTTTGATTCTTTATCTTCCGAATAGCCTGGTTGTTGCGAAGCAAACACGCTACCTTGGAATAAAATAATAAACCCAAAAAGCAATAAAGAAAATATTTGTTTCATATAGAGCCTCCTACATAAAAAAATACCATAAAATTAGTTTTTTTCAACACTTCAAAGGCAATCCGACTTAACAATTTTTAATTATTCTATCGGGCAATATATTCAACATACTTTTCAAATGCCTTAAACCCATCTTTAAATTCCACACTCCTTGCCGGAGTCATAGTTAAACACAAATACTTCAATTCCTTTATTCTTATTTCAAACAACTCATTTGCATAAGCCGCAAGCAATATATCTCCGCCATTTGCCCAAGATTTAAGTTGCTCGATTTGTCTGTTAACTTGAGAAACGGTACTTAATTCTAATGGTAAGAAACCATGACGAGATAAAGTTGCCCTATCCGCATAAGTAATTGGAATAGAAGCCACACTAGAACCAAATATCTTCTTAATTAAAACATAATTTGAAGCAAGTTGCTTATGCTTTAAAGGAACATGAACCTTTCCCAGTGCAACTGCCGTATTTATATTAGAATAATAATCGTTGTCTTTAACCTCTTTATTTGCGTAATAGCAACCTAAATTGCCGCTTCTGTGCATCATAAACTCCCACTAATATCCGACAAGCTTATTATATACAAAAAAACTACATTCACAAAAAAATTAATAAAAATTAACCTTGTAATTTTAAAATCAAAATTTGCTTAATTTTTAAAATTATGTTCTAATTATTCTGTAATAAAAGAGGAAAATAAAATGGAAAAAACGTTTGTTGCAATTAAACCGGATGGGGTTAAAAGAGGATTAATAGGTAAAATTATTCAAAGGTTTGAAGATAAATCATACAAAATTGTTGCTCTAAAAATGATGAATGTAACACCGGAGATTGCAGCAAAACACTACGAAGAACACTACGGAAAACCTTTTTATGATAAGTTAATTAAGTTTATTACGATGGGACCTATAATTGCCATGGTTGTTGAAGGAAAAAATGCTATAAAAGGAGTTAGACATTTAGTAGGAAAAACTAATCCAGATGAAGCAGATGACGGCTCTATAAGAGCAAATTTTTCATCTTATTCTACAACAAATCTGGTTCATGCATCAGATTCCCCGGAAAGCGCAGAAAGAGAATTGAACCTATATTTTAGCAATAAGGAAATTTGTGACAACTATAAAAACATGTTTGAAATTGTCCTAAACGAACTGGGCGAAGAATAAATGTCGTATAAAGACTATTTTGACTTTAAAATAATCGAAACATCAAAAAATTGTTCTGCCAGAGCCGGAATATTGTCAACGCCGCACGGGAATATTGAAACACCAATTTTTATGCCCGTAGGCACAAATAGTGCAGTTAAAATGCTAACAAATGACCAAATTTTATCCACTGGAGCACAAATTATTCTTGCAAATTCATACCACTTATACCTAAGAGCAGGGTGTGAATTAATTAAAAATGCAGGGGGCCTGCACAACTGGATGAATTTTCATAAACCAATTTTAACCGACTCCGGAGGTTTTCAAATTTTTTCATTATCGAAGCTAAGAAAAATAACAAATGACGGAGTTTACTTTCAAGACCCAAAAAATGGCTCGAAACATTTTATTTCACCCGAAATTTCAATGAAAATACAAGAAAATTTAGGAGCAGACATAATAATGGCTTTCGATGAATGCGCCCCATACCCTTGCAACTATGAACAAGCAAAAAGCGCGCTCGAAAAAACAAAAAACTGGCTTGAAAGATGCTTTGAAGCGCATAAAAACTATAATCAAGCCTTGTTTCCAATAGTACAAGGAGCTTTTTTTGACGATTTAAGAAAAGAGTCAGCTAAATACGTCTCAAAATTTGATGCAGTCGGTTATGCAATAGGCGGGGTTTCTGTTGGAGAACCAACAGATCTTAAAAATCACATAACAAAAATAACAACTCCTTTCTTGCCATTTGATAAACCAAGATATCTTATGGGTGTGGGGACACCAATCGACATAATAAATGGAATAAAATATGGAATTGATATGTTTGATTGCGTATTGCCCACAAGAAATGCACGCCATGGAACATTTTTTACATATCAAGGTAACAAAATCATAAAAAATAAACAATTTGAAAAAGATTTTTCACCACTGGAGGAAAAATGCGACTGTTATGCGTGCAAAAATCACACAAAAGCGTACATAAGACACCTTTACAAAACTCAAGAAGCGACAGCAGCAACACTATTAAGTATACATAACATACATTTCTTGCTTAATTTAGTAAAGAATTTAAGAAAATCGATTATAGAAGGTAATTTTAACGAATATAGCGAAGAACTTTTAAAAAAATTTAATCAAAATCAAATTTTAGAGAAATAATTTTCCAAATCAAAGGGCACAATAGAAATTTCCTTTTTAGAAATTTTTTGATTAAATATCGATTTTAAAAGATAATTGTTTTCACTTTGGCCAAGCCAAATCATAACAAGACGCTCCTCCTCAGGAGAAAGCGCACCAAAATTTTTCTCACAAGAGTCAATTTTAAACTCTGCTTCAAGGGAACCAATTCGTATAAAAATTGTTTTTTCTTTAGCTTTTGACAAGGGATCGACTTTAATATTTAATCCCTTATATTTATACATTTCAGGACTACCTCTTTTTTCGGGATTTTTTTTACACAACTCACCGATTAAAAAGTGACACAAATCATGTTCAAGTTTATCTATAGCCTTTTGAATATTCATAAAAGAATTATAACCTATTTTTTAAAAGTTTAAAAAATAAAATGTAAAGAAAATTTTACAATACAAAACAAAAAATATTTGACTTCAAAGCTTGTTTATAGTGAAATAATAAATACAGATAACTATTATTAAGGGGAAGATATGCCTACAATTAATCAATTAATCAAAAAAGAAAGACAAAAAATTAAAGATAAAACAAAATCACCGGCCCTAACAAGCTGTCCGCAAAGGCGTGGGGTGTGCACAAGAGTCTATACTACAACACCTAAAAAACCTAACTCGGCAATGAGAAAGGTTGCACGTGTACGCCTTACTAACGGATTTGAAGTTACTTCGTATATCCCCGGTATCGGACATAACTTACAAGAACACTCTGTTGTGCTGATCAGAGGTGGCAGAGTTAAGGACCTTCCCGGTGTAAGATACCACATAATAAGAGGAACTCTAGATACTCAAGGTGTTGCAAACAGAATGCAATCAAGATCTAAGTATGGTACTAAAAAAGCAAAGGCTAAAAAATAGTAAGAAAGGTTAAATTTAAAACATGTCAAGAAGATCAAAACCGGCAAAAAGAATTCCAACACCGGATCCTATATATAATAGCGTTGATATAGCTAAATTCATTAATCGCTTAATGAAAAAGGGTAAAAAATCTGTAGCTCAAAGAATATTCTACACAACAATGGAACAGGTGCAACAAAAATCCAAAGCTGAGCCCATTGAAACTTTCAAAAAAGCTATATCAAATGCAACTCCATTAATTGAAGTTAAAGCTCGTCGTATCGGTGGTTCTACTTATCAAGTACCCATCGATGTTAAACCTGACAGAGGTCAAGCCCTTGCTTCTCAATGGATTATTGAAGCAGCAAGAAAAAGAGGCGGAAAATCAATGATAGAAAAATTAACAAATGAAATTTTAGACGCTTCAAATTCAACTGGCTCTGCTGTTAAAAAGAAAGAAGATACCCACAAAATGGCAGAAGCCAATAAAGCATTTGTTCACTACAGGTATTAATTTTAAAATATTGATTAAAACCGACTGTTTAATATTTACAGTCGGTTTTTTTAATGCAAAAATATTTTTATGCAAGGTAGACCAAAAAAATTTATAGATTTTATAATTACACAAAAATGTACCTATAAATGTGCATACTGTTCACAAAGTAAACTTCAAACCAAAAGTAAAAACAATGCAGACAAAAAAACTATAATTTCTTTTATAAATTTTCTAAAAAAACTCGAAAACGACTGGGAAATTACAATAACCGGCGGGGAAGCGATTTTACATCCAGAATTTTTCGATATTATAACAAAAATCAAAAATCTCAATTTTAAAATAAATCTTATAACCAATCTATCATTCAATATAAGAACTTACGAAAAAATTTTTAACATTTTAAATAACAAACTAAACAGATATGATATAAGTTTTCATCTTGATGAAATTAAGAATTTTGATGAAACAATTAAAAAATTTGAAAAATTTGTACAGACAAAGCCAAAAAGCACTAAAACAACTGTATTAATTCCAATATATAAAATAAATAAAATTAAAGAAGAAGAAATTAAAAAAATAATTAAAATATCAAAAAAATATAATATTGGTTATGACTTTCAGCAAATACGCATATTAAATAAATACACTAAAATATCATCAAAAGAAAAAAAATATCTCAAATTTAAAAAACCCTTTAATTCGTTTTCAAAACTCTGCAATGCAGGACAAACAAGCTTGGTAATATATGAAAACGGAGAAGTATACAGATGCTATTCATCAAGATTTTTAAAATCCAATTCCATAGGAAACATAAATAATAAAAATTTTAAACTTTATAAAAACCCAAAACCTTGTACACAAAAATACTGTACATGCCCAAAACCAATTTTATATAATCAAATCAAAAAAGAAAAGGATTTTATAAATACAATAAAATCAATGATCATTAATTCAGTTTTTTTGCCATACTACATTATAAAAAACAGGACAATTTTAAAAAATAAACTTTTACAATATTTTGCACAAAACCAATAACTCTATTCTTCTTAATTAACTTTTTCATACTCTAACAGTTCAATAACTCTTTTAACATCATCAAAAGTTATATCGCTTGGCTGGTTTCTTCTTGCAATTTTTGCAGCTTATTTAACAAAATATGCCATTACAAAATTATATTCACTATATATTAGACAAAAATATTGTTTTTTGCTATTTTATGGTAAAATGAAATTAATCAATTTTGTAATATAAATTTCGGGACGTAGCGCAGCTTGGTAGCGCACTACCTTGGGGTGGTAGGGGTCGCAGGTTCAAATCCTGTCGTTCCGAAATTTTATATAACCGCTTATATAGCTACAAAACAATGGTTAACAAATAAATTTTATCAGATATATAAGTAATGCGAATTTAAAATATTACAATCTACAATAAAATATTGCAAATAAGACAAAAGCTGTTGTAAAATGACTAAAGAGGATTATAACCAATGAAAAAGAAATTTTCTATTTTAGTGGCAATGATGACAATTATGATAACAACAACTCATGCGCAAGTATTTAAAGGACAAGCATTAGACGAAATATCTACCACCAATCCAACAGAAATCATAAAAATAAAGGCAATAAAAGAACTCGACCTTGGAGATGGAATAGTAATACAAAAAGGTGACATCTTAACAGGAAAAATGACAGATATAATATCACCACAAAAATATCATAAAAATGCAACTTTCACTTTTATTCCAACAACATATACTGACAAAAGCGGAACAGACCACAAAATAGAAAAAGAAATAAAAGCAACATACAGACAAAAAATGAAAGCCGATTTTAAACATTCCGAAATTGGAATAGGAATGACAACAGATGGAAGTGATCCAAGAAACTCAATGTTCGTTTTTTCGCCTTCATACATAGAAAATACTAAAAAAATTATCAATGGACAAGGTAAAGAAGTCTGGGATGAATACAAAAACAGAAACACACCTTGGGGAAAGGGTGAAGAAATAAAAATTAAAGCAAATGAAGTAATTTATTTTAACTTTCCTGACGTAAATCAAAACACATAACTATAAAACAATAAATTTTAATCGACTTTTACAAATTCTTCACGAACTTTTTTAAAAGTTGAGAATTGACCGCTTTTTGTTATTGCAACTTTTCCAGAACGAACAAACTCCTTAATTCCAAAAGGACGAACTAACTCTGCAAAAGTCTGAACTTTCTTCTCATCACCATCAATTTTTACAGTATAAACTTTTTCATTAACATCCATAATAACAGCACTTGCTTGAGCGACAATATTCATAAATTCCGCTCTGTTTTCATCGCTAACCATAACTTTTAATAAACCGATTTCATATTCTATAGCATCTCCAATCGATAAATTGGCAACCTTTATAACAGGAATTAATCGATTTAATTGTTTACATATTTGCTCAATTACATCCTCATCAGCTTGTGTTACAATAGTCACTCTAGAATAAATGCAGTCAAGAGCAGGTGCAACAGTTAAACTTTCAATATTGTATCCCCTGCCTGAAAACAAATCAACAATCCTTGACAATACTCCAACTTCATTTGAAACCAAAACCGAAATTGTGTGACTTACAAGACTACAACCCATTAACATTCCTTTCTTGAAAGTAAAACTCTATCAATTGGCTCACCAGCCAATACCCAAGGATAAACCATTTCAAAATTTTCACAAACAAAATCAATTAAACAAGGACCCTTAAATTCAATAGCTTTTTTAAGCGACGGAATAATATCTTCTTCTTTTTCAACTCTAATACCAAGAGCCCCGTAGCTTTCCGCCAATTTTACAAAATCAGGAGATGATATTTTTGTCTGAGAATAATGTTTATTATAAATTTTTTCTTGCCATTGTCGCACCATCCCCAAATAACCATTATTTATTATACAATTTATAACCTTGAATTTATAATCAACACACGTCATTAACTCTTGAATATTCATTTGAATCGAACCATCACCTGCAATATTAAGAATATATGAATCTTTTTTTGCAACCGCAGCTCCCATAGCAGCAGGAAATCCAAAACCCATAGTGCCAAGGCCTCCTGATGTTACAAATTTTCGTGGCTTGTTAAATTTAAAATTTTGAGCCGTCCACATCTGATGTTGCCCAACTTCAGTTGCAACAATAGGCTCATCCTTTTTTGTATACTCATATATTTTTTCAAGAACAGTAATAGCGCTTAATCTACCTGAAATTTTTTGAGGAATTGCAATTTTCTTTTTCCACTCATAAATATCTTTAAACCACTTATCCTTAAGTTCAATATTTACCTTATGATGAGATTTTGATAACTCAAACAACATAGTATTTAAAACATTCTTAATATCACCTACAATAGGAATAGAAGCCTTAACATTCTTTGAAATCGAACAGGGATCAATATCAATGTGAATCACTTGAGCATCTCTTGCAAAAGTCTTAAGACATCCAGTAATCCTATCCGAAAACCTTGTGCCTATTGCAAAAATCACATCAGCATTTGAAACAGTAAGATTAGCACAATAATTCCCATGCATTCCCATCATTCCAAGACTGGTTTCCAATGAATCCGGATAAGTACCTGTACCCATAAGAGTATGCACAACAGGAATATGTAATTTTGTAGCAAGCTCAGTTAACTCCTTGCTAGAATTTGAAGCCACAACACCACCGCCTGAAATAATAACGGGCCTTTTTGCATTAAATAACGTCTGCAATGCCCTTTGAATCTGAAGTGGATGTCCCTTATAATTCGGATTATAGCCTAATAATTCAACATTTTTAGGATAATTAAACACATATCTTGCATTAAAAACATCAACCGGAATATCAATTACAACAGGTCCCTTCTTGCCAGTCGTAGCTATATAAAAAGCCTCTTTTACAACTCTTGCCAAGTCCCTTACATCTTTTACAAGATAATTATGTTTACAACAAGAACGCGTAATTCCAACTATATCTGCTTCCTGAAAAGCATCTCCGCCAATTAATTTAGAATTAACTTGTCCTGTAATTAAAACCAAAGGAGTTCCATCATAATAAGCATTTGCGAGTCCTGTAATTGTATTACAAGCCCCAGGACCCGAAGTAACAATAGCAACTCCTGCCTTACCCGAAACTCTTGCATACCCTTCTGCAGCATGAAGCGCAGCTTGCTCATGCCGTACCAAATAATGTTTTATATCATTTTGCATATATAAAGCATCGTACAAAGGCAATACAACTCCACCGGGATATCCAAAAATTTCTTCGACACCTTCTTTTAACAACGACTTCAATAAGATTTCCGCTCCGGAGTACATTTGCTTATTCATTTAAACTTCCTATCGGCTATAAATAACATCCCAGAAATATTATAACAATAAAAAAGACATAATTTCCAAATGTAAAATTTTTTAAACATTTAAAATACAATATATTTTTAACATATAATTATCAAAGGAGTTAATAAAATGTTTGACTATATAAAAGGAGTTTTAATAAATAAATCTTACCCCTATTGCACGATTGAATGTAACAATATAGGTTACGTTCTTTTAATTAATCAAAGAACTTATGCAAATTTATGTGAAATAAATAATGAAATAAAAATATATACAAAACTAATCCACAAAGAAGATAGTATGACACTTTGCGGATTTAAGAACAGAGAAGATAGAGTCATATTTGATATTTTAACATCAGTATCAGGAATAGGAATAAAAGTCGCATTTTCTCTATTAGACGAGTTTGAAACTGCAGAACTTATAAATGCTGTAATTGATGAAGATTATAAACTAATTTCCAAAACAAAAGGAGTTGGTTTAAAAATGGCTCAAAAAATCATACTTGAACTAAAAGACAAATTAACAAAAATAGATACATCAACCGAAATACTATCATCAAAAACAAATAATTTAAATATTTCGAAAGAAACTATAACACAAGCTCAAACAATACTTCAATCGCTTGGCTATAGCCAAAATGAATACCAAAATGCACTCGAGATTGCCTGTAAAAAACTTGAAAAAAACGACCCACAAGAGCTATTGAAAAACGTGCTCGAAATGCTTTCAATATTTTAAAAAGGATAGAATAATGGACTTAAAAATTTTCAAAAAACAAAAGAAAGAACTAAGGGTACTATTTGCCTCAGCAGAAGTGGCGCCTTTTTCCAAAGTTGGTGGCTTGGCCGATGTAGTTGGAGAATTACCGATATATCTTGAAAAAGAAAATATCGAGTGTGCTATTTTTACTCCATTATACGGCTGCATTGACCAAAATAAATACAATATAGAAGAAATTGATAACTCGGAACTAAAAATTTACATGGGGCACTCTCAACATATTTTTAAATTAAAAGTATGTGAGTTGCCAAAAACCAAAGTTAAAGTCTTTTTTATCGAAAATCCTAAATATTTTTCTTGTTTTAATGTAGTTTATCCAAAATGGTGCGATGAAATGTATGAAATGCAAAGATACGTTTCATTCAATCTTGCAGTTCTTGAATATGCTAAATTATTAAATTTTAAACCAGACATAATACATGCAAACGACTGGCACACCGCCATGATTCCAATATATCTTAAATCCAACTACAAATTTGATGAATTCTATAAAAATACAAAAACGATTTTTACAATTCATAATCTCGCTTATCAGGGAGAATGCGACAAAGCAATAATAGATTTTGCAAATATGCGATGGGATAATGTATATAAAGATAACTGTATAGAACATTACGGAAAAGTAAACTGGCTAAAAGGTGCACTATACTGTGCAGATAAAATAACAACAGTATCTCCAAGATATGCACAAGAAATTTTAAATACAGATTTTGGAGAAGGTATGGACTATACCCTAAGAGGACAAACCTACAAACTTTGCGGAATTTTAAACGGAATAAAATATGATAAAAAACCTTTTAACATAAAAGAAAAACCCGAATATAAAGAAAAAATACAAAAAGCATTCGGACTTCAAATAAACCCCCACAGACCCTTAATTGCAATGGTTTCAAGATTAGTATATCAAAAAGGGCTCGATTTAATTGACTTTGCAAAATTTGAATTAATGAAACTTCCTTGCGATTTTGTTTTTCTTGGAACAGGAGAAGAAGGATACCAAAATATGCTTATTTGGACATCAAATAATTCACCAAACATGAGGGCTTGGATTGATTTTAAAGCGGATTTATCAGAAGATATATACAAAGCATCGGATTTATTTCTAATGCCCAGTTTATTTGAACCCTGCGGAATATCGCAAATGATAGCAATGAAATACGGGTCAGCTCCTATAGTCAGAGCCACAGGAGGATTGGATGATACAGTTATTGCCTATCCGAACGAAAAAGCTACCGGCTTTAAATTCCTAAGCTACGACGCTCAATCAATGGTAAATGAAATTAAAAACGGAATTTGGACATATTATGATAGAAAAGAAGATTTCAAAAAAATAATAAAAAATTGTATAAATACAAGATTCACCTGGGAAGAATCAGCAAAAAAATATAAATTTTTATATTTAGATGTACTTAATAGAAAAAATTTTTAAAAAAAGCCCCAAAAAGGGGCATGAAAATCGAATAAGTAGAGAGTTAAAAAGTAAATCATTTGTTAAGAAATTCCTTACCTTTTTTCAACCAAAAAGTAAGGTTTTTTTTATCATCGACATTATGAATTAAAGATTTTAAAATTGTGGTTAATTGAAAAACCTCATTTGAAAGTTGCTCTATTTTTGCGTCCTTTTTTAAAATTTTATCCTTATTTTCATTTACCACTTCGCCAAATACACTCAAAATAAATTCAAATCTCGTTTTAGCACTATATTTTTCAAATAAACTATTCATACGATTGGAAACAGTGGATTGAGAATAATTTAACTTTTTTGCAATTTGAGCAATAGTATAACCATTAAAAATGCATTTAGTTATAAGTTTATGCTCTTCCATCAGTTTTTTATTATAAACCTTCTTCATAATTCTTAATTCCATCAATATAATTTGTAAATTAATAGTTTATTATGTTATAATATAATTGACACTATATATTAACAGTACACCATAAATTTACAAATGTCAAGCCGTGGTTTATTAATTATTTCGGATACCGTCTATATGGAACACATTGGAATTAGATTTAAAAATATAAGAAAGCTCTTAAAGAAATCTCAGGATGAATTAGCAGTTGAGTTAGGCATTACTAAACAGGCAATATCAAACATTGAGAACGCAAAAAGCATGCCAGGACTTTCTTTATTAAGTAAATTATTAATTGACTATGGTATAAATTTAAACTACGTTATCTCAGGTGTCGGAGATATTTTTATTGAAAAAGAAAAAACATACAAAACCTTAAGAACATCATTAATAGAAGAAGTTGAGCGCCTATTAGATTCAAGAGGAATTAAATAAAGTTAAGTTTTGTAAATTTTTCTTAAAAATTCACTAAAGTAAACCCGCATTATTCCGTATAAACAACTATGTGTGTAAAAAATAAGGAGTGACTTATGGGTATACTTGACAATATAAAAGCTGCAATGCAAGGTGCTGATATAAAAAAAATTCAACCAAATACAAGCAAAGAGGTACTTACAAGAACAAGTGCAGAAAATTCAGCTTCAACAAGTTCAGGAGAATCCATCTTTACAAGAAATGACTTTATTGAAAGGCTTGCAGGCACAAAAATTGGTGACAACGATGAGGACAGAGAAGGCGGCTATGGTTTTTCAGTTCAACAAGCAGAAAGCTATTGGGAATTAATAAATATAGACAAAGAAGGAGACAGTGAAGATGTCCTTGACGAAGATGAAATTAATTTTTGGATAAACCACTACGGACAAAATCCTGATCCAAGTAATACAAAAGGAAATGACGATTTAACAGTTTCGGAACTACTTTATACAACAGGTATTACACCCAATAGTGAAGGTATATTTAATGAACAAAGTTTAGAAAACAATATTAAAGCCTACCTAAATACTGATAAAGCACAAGTAGTAAACAGTATATTAAATATGGCAAAAAAACAAGATGATGGAAGCTATATATTCACCTTTAGCACTAATGATATTGAAATAATAAGCGAAAATGAAGCTACTCAAAAAATATATGCATTATTACACGAATCACTACAAGAAATTCCTGAAGGATATCAAAAATACACTGAAGATGAACTTATAGATAAATTAAGAAGTATTGAACTGGATGAAAACCAAATAACAGAAGAACAAGCTAGGGATTTTCTGTTTGGAATAGGTGTAGATGAGACCAAAGCAACTCAGCTATCAACTCAAATAATTGATGAAGATACTGCGACAGAATTTTTATATAGTCAAGAAACAATATGCAAACAACAAGAAGACGGAAGTTATTCATTCACCTTTAGCACTAATGATATTGAAATAATAAGCGAAAATGAAGCTACTCAAAAAATATATGCATCATTACACGAATCACTACAAGAAATTCCTGAAGGATATCAAGAATACACTGAAGATGAACTTATGGATAAATTAAAAAGTACTGAAATAGATGGAAACCAAATAACAGAAGACCAAGCTAGAGAATTTCTAAGAGCAATAGGTGTAGATGAGACCAAAGCAACTCAGCTATCAACTCAAATAATTGATGAAGATACTGCAACAGAATTTTTATATAGTCAAGATTCTGAAAATGGAGATACGTCAATAGATGCAACAGAAACAACAGGCATAATAGCAAAAGCAGCAGCAAATGCAGCATCAACTATTACAATGCAACAACCTTCAAGCGAAGAAACGCCAACATCAGATCAAACAAGCTACTCTCAAGAACTACAAAATCAACTACAAAAAATAAATGAAATTTTAAACGGTGGCGATAACTCTATTTCTGAAAATGAAATTACAGAAAAAGGTACAGCAGGAACAGACAAAAATGGCCTTAACGGACTACTTCCAGAAGGCTTTACTATGCCATCTACAAATAAAGTTTCAGTAAGTGCAGCTATTCAGGCAGCATATATTTTAACCGGTGGTAACAGTGAAACCTTAAATGAATTATTAAAAAAAGATTCACTTACACGAAATGAATTTGGTGATTTTGCAAAAGATTACGAAATACAAGAGGGCTACGAGCTACAACCCGGTGATATAGTATTTAGAACAGGTGCTGATGGCACACCACTTGCAGCAACCGTATATGGATATGATGAAAACGGAAAACTGCTTATAGTCCAAGGCGGACAAACAACAGCAGATGGAACATCTAACGGAATATACATTAGAGCACTTGATGAAAGCAGAGTAACTCACGTTATACCCTGCGGACAAGAAGCAAAAACAGAAAGCGCAAAAGATGCCTATTCGGAAACATTAGCTGAAATCGGCGTAGAACAGAATATAACTAATATTACTACAGAAGGCGAAACAACTGTTCTTACTCTTGAAGACGGAACAACAGCAAAGATTACTGGAGATAAAGCAGTTGTATATGATGCAAGCGGAAAAATAACATCAGGAAAAAATTTAACAAATGATGACATTGGTCAATTTTTAAACGAAGGTAAAACGTTAAATATTACTGAGCAAGGACTGCAAACTCCAACTTACAAAGTTGTAAATGGTGTATTAATAGCAACTGAAAACGGAAAATCAGTCACATACAATAACAATGGCGAAGTTCAAGAAATTATCGAAGCAAGCGGAATTACAACCGTTGAAAATGGAGCTGAAATTCCTTATGCTATGGCTGCACAACAAAAAATTGATGAACTTGGAGTAGAAAGCAGTGAAATTACACAAAATGATTCAACAATAAGTTTCAGTAAAGATGGTATAGCATATGTGTATTCATACACAGAAAACGGCTATACACATACCGTAACAGATACAAAAGAAGGCAATAGCATTACAATTAGCTCATACGAAAATGGAAACCAATTAAAAGCACAAATAACAGGAGATGCCATTAATCTAAGAAGCGAAGTTTCCGGAGATTTAGTATATTTTGCAGATTCATATGAAACAATGCTTCAAAATGCACAAATAATTACATCCGACACCAAAATATCAGAAATAGAAAAATCTGCAGATGGAATAACAATATATACACTTGATAACGGAATAAAAGTTGAAAAAAATGACGCCGATGGTCAAACCAACATTTACAATAGCGATAACGATAAAATTATAACCATGACCATTAATGATCAAGGTGAAACAAAAATGAAAGCAGAAACTGCAGATGCATTTGAAAACATCAACAATTCTTATAAAGAAGAATTAGAAAATATAGGTATAGATTCATTAATAACGGAAATAAACACAGATAAAGGAAAAACAACTTATACCTTTGAAGATGGTGCAACTGCAGAATTAGATGAAAACGGAACAATTACAAATGCAAAATCAAAAGATGGAATAGTTCTTGTTGAAAATGGAGCTGAAATTCCTTATGCTATAGCTGCACAAGAAAAAATTGATGAACTTGGAGTAGAAAGCAGTGAAATTACACAAAATGATTCAACAATAAGTTTCAGTAAAGATGGTATAGCATATGCGTATTCACCTGATACAAATGGATATATTCTCTCTACAACTAAAGAAGAAAACAGTGTAACAGAAAGCTATGATAATAATGGAAATTTATCACAATTAACAATTAATGGTAATTCAGAAGGGCTATTATCAAGTAGTGCACAAGATGCAGTAAGCATTATCCAAAATCAAAAAGATAATTTTGCACAAATTGGCCTAAATATTGAACAAACACAATTAAGTCAATTAAATATAGGACAAGATAAAACGACTTATACCTTTGAAGATGGTGCAACAATAGAATTAGATGAAAACGGAACAATTACAAATGCAAAATCAAAAGATGGAATAGTTCTTGTTGAAAACGGAGCTGAAATTCCTTATGCTATAGCTGCACAACAAAAAATTGATGAACTTGGAGTAGAAAGTGATGATATAAAAATAGATACAAATAAAAATGAAATTGAATTACTAATAACCCAAGACGACAAAACGTATATATACAACTATGCCCTTGATTCCAAATATGGGTATGTATGCAATATAACAAATCCAGAAACAGGAAAAACAATAAAACAAGAAGTTCCAATGAACGGAGGAATGCTTGAAACAGAATATGATGAAAATGGTGCAGTTATAGCAACAACTTGCATTCCAAGTTCAATTTCGAATTTAAATGACCAACAAGAACAAATTATGGAAGATGCAATGGGAACTGATTCATTAAAAGAATTTTCAATTTTAAATGATGATGACAAATTTTTAGAAAATTTATACAACGCAATGGATGAACATCAAGATAAATACAATGCAAGACATGCAAAAAGAGGAATAGAATGGTATACAAACAATGGTTACGGCATAAAAAAAGGATCTGTTGGAGATAACGGCAGTCTGGAAGTTGAATTTACTGACGGGTCGAAAATAATCTATGGTCCTATGTTTGGTCAAAATGATAAATATTACACTAAAACAAAAATATCGTCCGATGGAACGATGACCCAACAAGTAATGGATACTTGGCAAGAATTGTGGGGAGATCAACAACAAGCTATGGCAACAATTTCTTACAATGATGACAAAATCACAATAGATAGCAACAAAGGTTATAATATAACCGATATAATAGAAAACACCTTATCAGATTTAGGTTATGATGATCAAGGTGAAACAAAAAGAGCAATAATTGACGAAGTAGAAAAATATAACGGACAATATGTACATATCGAAATTGACAAATATACAGGTGCTGTAAATATAACAAAACAAAAAGATACTAAACAAAACGTATAGTATATGTAACAATTTAGTAACAAATTTGCATTAATATTCAATTTTATGCAATAATCAAGAAAGTTAATAGTCTAACCATTCCTTTCTTGACTTATGCGGTTATAAAAACCGCATTTATTTTTGATAATAAAATATAAATTGTGGTATGATCCTGTTATGAAAAAAATAATCGAAAAAACAACTGAAACAATAATATATATTATTTGCATTATAATTTCAGTTGAACTTATAATGAATTTTTACTCTCTTAAATTTCTTTTTCCGATTAAAAATGTAAATAGCTATGGATATATAAGCAAATCAACAAGCGAGGTTATAGTCCCTCTAGATAAGTATAACTCCAGAGCCTCTGCGCAAATTGCCCTGCCTTATGAATTCATATTAGCTAAAATTAACAACAAAAAACTAATTAGGTCGTTTGACAGAAAAACCGGCAAATTTGGATATATTGACAACAAAAACAACTTAATAATAGAATACAAATACTCAAAAGCCGAAGAATTTAAAGGTGAAAAAGCAGTAGTTGCAATTATAATAAACGAAAAAGAAAAATACGGAATAATTAATACAAAGGGAGAATGGATAATAAAGCCTACTTATGATTACATTTGTCCTTTTTCAAACTACTATATAAAAGCATGTATAGATAACGAACACTGTGGCGTAATTGACAGATTTGGAAATAACGTTACTTTAATGACATACAACATAAAACGCCTTAATTGCAAAAATAATAGCTGCAAGCTTAAATTTTGCCAAATTGGAAATAAAAATAACGTACCTTGTAATTATTTTTTATGATAAAATAATTCTATGTTAAGTGAATTTTTATACGGTAAAATACATAGAGCAACAGTAACCGAAGCAAATCTTGAATACGTCGGTTCAATCACTATAGATAAAGCCTTGTTAACTGCATCAGGAATTAAAAAAAACCAAAAAGTTGAAATTTTAAATATAAACAATGGAGAACGTTTTTCAACTTATGTTATTGAAGGAAAAGAAAACTCAGGAATTATATGCTTAAACGGTGCAGCAGCCAGAAAAGCACAAGTTAAAGACAAAATAATAATCGTAGCATACGCACTTTTGAATGACGAAGAACAAAAAAACTTTTCTCCTAAAATTGCACATGTGGACGATAATAATAAGCTTATCGATTTAAATGATTAAACTAATTAAAGATAATAATGTAATATATGCTAAAATTATCAAAGCAGGCAATAACTGCTCGGATATTTCTTTTTTTACAGAAGAAAACGACGAACTTCAATATGGAATAATAAACAGAAAAAAAGACTATAAAACAGGTGCGCACTATCATAATCATATAAAAAATAAATGTAGAAAAATAGACGAAATAATAATAATACTGGAAGGCTCAGCCAGAGTTGATTTCTATAACGACAAAGGAATATACATAAAAAGCACTATAATTAAAACAAACGACTCAATTATAATATATAAAGGTGGCCACAATGTAGTTTACCAAGAAGACACAAAATTCTACATAATAAAACCCGGTAACTACGACAAATCCACAGATAAAACAAGAATAATCGGGGCTAACAATCTTGATTTAATTATTGAAGAAGACTAATAATTTTCAGATACGTTTTCTTCATCTTCTCTTAAAGAAGACAAATCATAATTGTAAGTGCAATCAAAATCTTCTGGCAATTTTTCTGAATCAGGCCACACAGTACTCTCATCAAATCTACAAGATTCGAGATTTTCACTAGTAGAAAAATCACTATCAGTCAGATTAGCTTCTGAAAGGTTACACCCTGCCATATCAGAATCAGAGAAGTTACAATAACTGACTGTCGCATAATTAAAATTAGTACCATTTAAAATTGAACCCGAAAAATTACACTCAGTAAGCACAGCACGAGAAAAATCAACACTGGAAAGATCACAATCGGTGAAATCAATATTTACAAGATTAGCTTCCTGAAATGTTGAACCAGAAAAATCAACATTGGAAAAATCCATATTTTCCAAAGAAACCCTCGTAAAATCACCTTCCGAAATATCTATATCAGAATTTTTAGAATGAATCTCCATAAAAGAATTGTAATCATTTAAAATCATTTCAACAAAATTTTCAGTTTTTTGCATTTTTTATCCCTTTTTAAATAATTTCCATTTGCTGAGCAAGCAAAACAGCTTGAACTCTGTTATCAACTTTTAACTTTCTATATATACTATTCAGATGAGTCTTTATTGTGACTTCTCTAACAAACAAAGATTCTGCAATTTGAGCATTTGACTTTCCTTTTGCAACGAAAGATAAAATCTCTTTCTCTCTGGCTGTAAGAGGAGTAATCTCATCGCCATTAAGAAAAAACAACGGTTTATGCTGCTTAACGTCTTTATTCCACGAAGAACGTCTTAATAACGCTTCAATCCTTGCAAGTAAATTTGGAAGAACAAAAGGTTTTGTAACATAATCATCTGCACCAAATTTAAGACCTGAAATCTGCTTATTGGTATCAGAAACAGATGTAAGCATTATAATCGGAATCTTTGACACCTTTTCATTTGAACGAATAGCCTTCAAAGTCTCCCAACCATCCAAATTAGGCATAACTATATCCAATAAAATTAAATCAAAATCATTATGTTCATCCAAAATTTTAAGTCCCATAAGACCGTCATGTGCAGCCTGAACTTCATAACCATACATAGGAAGAGCATCTTCCATTAATTTGGAATTATCATCAATTATTAAAATTTTTGCCAACGAAGTCATAATAACCTACAATATAATATTCTCTCTAATAGCTTTAATAGCAGCCTGAGTCCTGTCTTCAACCCCCAATTTCTGTAAAATCGAACAAACATGAACCTTTGTTGTATTAACTGAAATTGAAAGATTTTTTGCAATTTGCTGATTTGAAAACCCACTCGATAATAATATTAACACTCTTTTTTCTTTTTGCGTTAAATTGTAACAATCCTTAACCGAAACCGAATCTCGATTTAACGAATGATTTGATGTTTTTTGCATGACAAACTCAGATACCGAAGAATCAAAGTACATCGATCCGTCAATAACATCCCTTATAACAGCCGCCAGCTTATCAGGTTTTATGTCTTTTGTACAATACGCATTAATTCCAGCTTCAAGGCAATCTTGAACCTCATCTTTTTCGCTATGCGAAGTAAGAATTATAATTTTAACATTTTTATTTTTTTCTCTAATTTTCTTTGTAGCCTCAACTCCATTGATATCAGGCAAGCCCAAATCCATCAAAATCAAATCAATTCTGTGATTTTCAAGAATTTTATATGCATCTTTTGCGTTTTGAGATTCAAAAATATCACCACAAAAATCCATCACCTGCAAAGAAGTTTTAAGAGCAAAAGCAGTTAAAGCATGGTCTTCAATAATTAATATATTTTTTTTACTTTTCATAATAAAAATTATAAATTAACTTAACAAAAAATTGCAATATCTAAAGATTTTTGTTAAGTTAATATTTGAGGAAATAAATTATGATAACAATTAAAGATGTTGAACATGTTGCAAAATTAGCTAGATTAGAACTTACAGAAAATGAAAAAGAAATGTTTACTCACCAATTAGGTGATGTATTAGCACATGTTGAAAAAATGAACGAGGTCGATACATCAAATGTAGATCCGATGAACCATCCTATTGATTTTTACAATGTAGTGCGAGAAGACAATAAAATTTACGAAAATACAAGAGAGGAACTAATGCAAAATGCACCTGATGTTGAAGGTGAATTTTTTAAAGTTCCAAAAATTAACTAAAGGAAAAAAATGACAAAATATATTTTTATAACAGGCGGTGTAGTAAGCTCCTTGGGAAAGGGGATTCTAGCCGCCTCGTTAGGTAGGCTTCTGGTTTCAAGAGGATACAAAGTCTCCATTCAAAAATTTGATCCATATATAAATGTTGATCCTGGAACAATGAGTCCCTTTCAACATGGTGAGGTTTTTGTATGTGATGATGGAGCAGAAACCGACCTCGATTTAGGACATTACGAGAGATTTATAAACACAAATCTCTCTCAAATAAATAATGTAACTTCAGGAAGCGTATACCAAACAGTAATAAATAAAGAGAGAAAAGGTGAATATCTTGGTGCTACAGTACAAATGATACCTCACATAACAGGAGAAATTAAATCAAGATTAATTAAAGCCACAAAAAAAGATGAGCCGGATATTTTAATAGCAGAAATCGGAGGTACAATAGGTGATATTGAAAGCCTCCCCTTTATTGAAGCGATAAGGCAATTTCGCTCCGAAATCGGATATGGTAATTCCATGTCAATTCATGTAACACTTTTGCCTTATCTGCCAACCTCGGGCGAACTTAAAACAAAACCTTCCCAACACAGTGTAAATGTTTTAAGAAGTTATGGAATTCAGCCCGAAATGCTAGTTTTAAGAACTCAAATACCAATAGGTAAAAATGAAAAAGATAAACTTGCACTGTTTTGTTCTGTCAACAAAAATTGTGTTATTGAGTGCAAAGATATGGATACAATTTATGAAGTACCTCTTTATCTTGAAGAACAAGGAATTACTAAAGAAATATTAAATTTTCTAGGAATGGAAAATAAAACTCCAAACTTATCAGACTGGCAAGAAATGATTGAAGCTATAAAACATCCCAAAAAAGAAGCCACAATAGCACTTGTCGGAAAATATACCGAATTGAATGATGCTTATATTTCAGTTGTAGAAAGTTTAAAACACGCCGGCTACAAAAATTCTGCAAAAATCAACATAAAATGGATAGCTTCAGAAAATATAACCTCAGACAAGGAAGCAAACGAATATTTATCAGATGTAGATGGCATCTTAGTCCCTGGAGGATTTGGTGTCAGAGGAATTGAAGGAAAACTAAAAGTAATTAAATACGCAAGAGAAAACAATATACCATATTTAGGATTGTGTCTTGGTATGCAATGTGCAGTAATTGAATTTGCAAGGAATGTGGCAAATCTAAAAGATGCTAATTCTACAGAATTTGATAAAAATACTGAATTTAAAATCGTTGATTTACTTGAAGAACAAAAAAACATTTTAGGATACGGAGCAACCATGCGCCTTGGTTCATACCCATGTAAAATAAAAAACAACTCCAAAGCTTATAAGGTATACAATAATGAATTAATATACGAAAGACACAGACATAGATTTGAACTTAACAATGAATATAGAGAACTTCTGGAAAAAAATGGACTAGTAATATCTGGAACAAGTCCTGATGGACTACTTGCAGAAATTATAGAAATTCCAAAAAATGACTGGTTTGTAGCATGCCAATTCCATCCTGAATTCAAATCAAGACCCCAAAAACCTCATCCGCTATTCTTAGGTTTTATAAACGCTGTACTTAATCAAAAATAACTTATAACAATAAAAAAAGCCCTCATTTCTGAGGGTTTTTGAAAATCTTTTTGCTTGATTCTCGTGTAGAAAAGGTTAGTGTGTTAGT
>CALUWK010000014.1 GCA_944324475.1 Candidatus Gastranaerophilales bacterium | reverse complement strand
GCGCAGTCGCGCTACGGTTTTACATCATTCCCATTGCTCCTGACAAATTCGCCTTCGGCAAGAATTTGAAACGTCGCTTAGGTACGGTTTCGCTCTGTTCGCCAGAGCTCAACGCTCTGCCGTCACGAGCTCACACACCATGGGGTCATTCGTAAAACCTAGCGCAGTCGCGCTACGGTTTTACATCATTCCCATTGCTCCTGACAAATTCGCCTTCGGCAAGAATTTGAAACGTCGCATTCGTAGTGCTTAACTCGCTTTCTGAACGAAAGCTCGTTATCGCACCGGCTTCGCGGTTCTTGCTCCTGACAAATTCGCCTTCGGCAAGAATTTGAAACGTCGCATTCGTAGTGCTTAACTCGCTTTCTGAACGAAAGCTCGTTATCGCACCGGCTTCGCAGTTCCTCGAGCCGTTCGCTGGACTGGCGTCCGCTCCTTGGCTCTCGTGGGGTACGGACTACGCACTTGGCACGAGCTCAACGCTCCTGCCTGCGTGCTTCGCACACCTCTGCCCTCGAGCCGTTCGCTGGACTGGCGTCCGCTCCTTGGCTCTCGGGTACGGTTGCGGGCTGTTCGCTGAAGCTCCCGCTTCACCGTCACGCCCTTCACACACCTTTGCCCTCGCCTTCGCTCAACGTGTGCAGTTGCACTGCGTTTCGCTCGGCTCGGGTTCACATCCAATCGTTAACTTGGACTTTTTGATTTGTTTTTGTACATATAGTGCACTTTTCACAATCCAAATAATTAATCTTAGAACAATTATTTAGCGAAGAACCTAATCTCGCCCTATAATCATCAACTAACATAGGACATGAATAAACTCCATTTTGTGAAACCACTCTTGAATTATAACAATCTAATTTATCAATCTGTATATTTTCAATCATTTCAACTTGGCTTGTTTCATCCGTCTTTGAAAAATAAGGAATTATTTTTAAATTTATATCATCTAATTCAAAACCTTTTTTATAAAAATAATTCCAAAATTCGTTAAAAACTTCTTCTTTTGGTCGATTTTTATAATTAACCACACTGATTATAGGATTAAATTCATATTTCAATAAACTTAAAATAGCATTCATTGCTTTTCTGAAACTACCCCTTCCTCTTAATTCGTCATTTTCTATTTCATCTGCTGAATCTATACTTATTCTATAAATAGTTTCAAATTGGCTTTCATCATCAATTTTTCTTAAAAATCTTGCTTTTTTATCATTAATCATAACACCATTTGACATAACTGTTGTATTTGAAACTTTAAGACACATTCTTAAAATTTGGTTAAAGTCAGGGTGCATTAAAGGTTCTCCGCCTGTTAAATATATTGAATTTAATTTTTTACCTTTAACAAGCAAAAGGGATTGTCTTACCTTATCCAAAGAAATAAAATCTTCTTCATTTTTAAATGGATTTCTTTGAATATAACAATGCTTACAATTTAAATTACAAGTTTTTGTACAAAGCTGAAAAAATAAATTTTGCAATTCTTTAAGCTCAACTTTTGGCGGGGTCATAAACATACTTTTTTGATTTTGCATCATCTTTCTCCTTAATTTAAGAATTATTTTATGAATTAAAAATATAAATTAAAATTAGACATCTGGGTATATTTAAAAATTATCGTGGAATTAAAATAATGAATTTTAACTTTTAAATTTTTAAAAAATTTGCTATACTTAATCAAGAGAAAGGCAAGCTTATGAGTGAAAAAGAAAACTACGGCAAACGTTGGTACGACAAGGACCCGATTTTAAAAGAAGCACTTGAACTTTTGAAACTTTCAACCGATGAACAAAAAGAACAAGCAAAAGATTTCATGCTTAAATTACAAGAAGATGTCGCTCAAGATGTAATAGAAAGAATTTATCAAATAGTTACTCAATATCACGGCAAAGGTAATCGTTGGTACGATAACGACCCTGTCATGATAAAAGCTGTTGAAATGTTAAGACAAGCAGACCCAAAAACCCAAAGAATAGCTGCTTTAAAATTACTATTGGCACTGGAAAAAAACAGTTTTAATGATTAAAGATGTACAAAACCAAAAAGATTTAAGAAATATTCCAATTCAAAAAGTCGGTGTTAAAGATGTTGAAATTCCTCTAAAAATAGAAAGAAAAACAGACAACAAAAAACCCGAACTTGAAACAGTTTATGCTAAAGCAAAAATGTCCGTAAGTTTGCCTTCGCATTACAAAGGTACACACATGTCTCGTTTTATCGAGATTTTAAATCATTATAAAAAAGAAGGTCTTTTTGCAAATGACATTGAAACCATTTTATTTGATATGAAAAAAAGACTGGATGCAACTTGTTCATATTTAAAGTTCAGTTTTAAATATTTTATAAAAAAGAAAGCACCAATAAGCAAACTTGAATCTTTGATGTGTTACGATTGTGCTTTTGAAGGTGAATTAGACGAAAACTGTAATTATAAATTTTACCTTATAGTTAATGTTCCGATTACAACTCTTTGCCCTTGTTCAAAAGAAATTTCGGAATTTGGAGCACATAATCAAAGGGCAATTTTAAAAATTAAAATAAGTTACGGCGAAAATGAACAAATTTGGATTGAAGATTTAATTCAAATGGCTGAAAGTTGTGCTTCCTGTGAAATTTATCCTCTTTTAAAACGTCAGGATGAAAAATTTGTAACAGAAACCGCATATAAAAATCCAAAATTTGTTGAAGATGTCATAAGAGATGTAGTAATAAAATTAAACGAAAACAAGAAAATCATTTTCTATGAAGTAGAAATGGAAGCATTTGAATCTATACACAACCATAACGCTTGGGCTTACCAAAAATGTTATAAATAAGTTATAATAAAGTATGATTGAAATTAAAAACATAGTTTTTGTTAATTGTAAATTAAATCCTATAAAGGAACTTTTGTGTTTTATTAATCACCTTCTACCTTTAAGGTTGAAATTTGCAAATGAAAGCTTTGTTGCCCTTGTAGATAAAAAAAATCAAGGATTAATTACTCTTGATAAAGATTCAAAAAGTTATACTCGTTTTAAAATAACAAAATTAATTTTAGAAGAAAACTCTGCAAGCATTGCTCATCAACTTGTAAACTATGTAATTTCAAGATATAGAGCTATGGGTGCTAATTCTTTTTATGTTGTTGTTGATGAAAAACAAACCGATTTATTAAATATTTTTAGAAATGATTTAAACTTTAGAAACTGCGGATTTGAATATCTTTATAAAATTAATTCAATAAATACAAGCTATTCATTATTCTTAAAACCCTTTAAAAAAGAATTTGTAAAGGAAGTTTGCAATTTTTATAACGAAGGTATAAATTCCTTCAACAAATTTTTATTTGCAAGACAAAATTATCAATTTTTAAACAAATGTTATAAATACGTTTTTTATAATGACAGTAACAAAATTTTAGGATATTTTGAAATAGCAACAAAAAATAACCATGATTTTTACATTAATTTTACAATAGATTTCGCATATAACATATATTTAACAGATGCTATTAAATTTATTTATTCAAAAATATCCCAAAAAACAAAAAACTTTAATTTATATATTAAAATTAAAGACTATTTTATGAATTCAAAAGAACTTCTTGCAATTTTAAACGAAAATAACATGGAATTTATATCAAAAAGTCAAATTTTGGCAAAAGACTATTATAGAGAAATTAAACAAGATAATATTTTAAAAAATGCAAAAATTATCTTTAATGACCCAACAACAGCTTAAAAATTTTCTTTTAAATACTGCTTACATCCATTTGTAATTGCTTTTGCAATAATTTTTTGAAATTTTTTATCTGAAATTTTTTCAGCTTCTTCTTTTCTTATAATATACCCGCACTCAATTAACACACTAACAGGTAAACTTGCTCTTGTTATAGCAAAGGACGCATAATTAACTTTATCATCTCTAAATTTTGTAGCAGAAACTAAATTTTGTTGAATTTTTTGAGCAAGAGATTTCGCCTGTGGATGATAATAATAAGTACCTACACCATATTTTTTATCTATATCCTTAGGATTTGGAAGAGAATTTTGATGAATTGAAAGTAAAATATCACTATCTTTTTTTTGTGCATAAGAAATTCTATCATACAAGTCGACTTTTTTATCCCTACTCCTTGTTAAATATACTTTTGCACCCTGTTTTTTAAATTCCTTTTTTAATTTTTTTACTATCTGTAAATTAATATTCTTTTCTTCCAAACCAAAACAACAAGCTCCTTTTTCACTTCCGCCATGTCCTGCGTCAAGTGTTACTTTAATATTTTTTAAGGGTTTATTATGATTAATTTTTGGAGATTTTTTAACCGTTAAAATATAACCATCTTCATAACTTTCAACATCATAACCAAATAAAGGCTTATCGTTTTTATATTTTATTTTTAAATCGTCAACAAACATTAAAGGCAATTCAAAAGCACCGTTTTTATTTGAAATTTTAGTTTGAATAGGGTCAAAATAATTATCATATAATGTAAAATCAAGATTATTACCTTCTTCATTCACAATATAAGTGCTTTTAAAATCAGTTTCTATATTCAATTTATATTTATTTTTTTCTTCTTTAAAAGTAATTTTTTTAACGTTATCAATCCTTTTTTCAGGAATTATTGCTTGAACTTCAACATATTTCTTATTTATCCAAAAATATTTATTTTCTTTTAATTCAACCCTAAAATAATCTTTATTTTCTTTATCTGCAAACAAAACACTGCCTTTATATAAATGAGTTACTCTTTTTGCATTTTCATTTGCTTTATCTCTTAAAGGAGTATTATCTTCTATAACTTCTAAAACCGCATATTTAGCAATTCCGACATCCTTTAATTCATCAAGTGCTAAAACATTTTGAAACAATAATAAAATTAATAAAAATAAAAACTTTTTCATAGCTATATTATAAAATAATTCTTAAACAATTAAAATAACATTAATTTTAGAAAAAAATTTAAAAAACCTTATAAAATAAAAATATAAGAAAGGATTAAACTATGTTTGATAATTATACTGATTCAACAAAAGAATTAATATATAATGCACAAAATACAGCTATTGAAAAGCACAATACATTAATTGAACCGGCTCATATCTTATATGCAATGACAAATTCAGCTATAGATTCAATTAATATGCTTTTTAACGAACTAAAATTAAATAATAATCTTTTTTCAACAGATATTTCAAACATAATAGACAATCTTCCAAAAACTGAAGAAATAAATGACAAAATTTATTTTAGTAAAAATTGTCTCGCCTTATTTGAAACAGCAAAAAAACAAGCCGAAGAATTAAAAGATAAATTTGTAACAGCCGAACATATTTTGCTTGCTATGACAACTACAAAAGATTTTGATATTGAAAGAATTTTTAATAAATTTTCTTTAACTAAAGAAAAAATCTTAACCGCTATGAAAAACATCAGAGGAGATAAAAAAGTGGATAACAAAAATGCAGATGAAGACTATAAAATACTAGAAAAATTTTCAACAGATCTAACAAAACTCGCATCAATGGGAAAACTTGATCCTGTTATAGGCAGAGATGAAGAAATAAGAAGAATAATACAAGTTTTAAATCGAAGAACTAAAAACAATCCCTGTTTAATAGGTGAAGCTGGGGTCGGAAAAACTGCTATAGTTGAAGGCTTAGCACAACGTATTATAAGAGGAGATGTCCCTGAAAGCTTAAAAAATACAACTTTAATTTCACTTGACATGGGGGCACTTATCGCAGGTGCTAAATTTAGGGGTGAATTTGAAGAAAGACTAAAAAAAGTCTTAAAAGAAGTAGAAAAATCAGACGGCCAAATAATTCTATTCATAGATGAAATACACACCGTTGTAGGAGCAGGTGGAGCAGAAGGCACGGCAGATGCAGGAAATCTTTTAAAACCAATGTTAGCTCGTGGTGCAATAAGAACAGTAGGAGCAACCACAATTAACGAGTATCGTAAATATATTGAAAAAGATCCGGCACTTGAACGTCGTTTTCAGCCAATTTTAGTTGACGAACCCTCTGTTGAAGATACTATTTCAATTTTAAGAGGCTTAAAAGATAAATATGAAGTTCACCATGGTATAAGAATTAAAGATTCAGCTCTTGTTGCTGCCGCAAAATTATCTTCAAGGTATATAACGGATAGATTTTTACCTGATAAAGCTATAGACTTAATAGATGAAGCATCGAGTGCAATTAGAATTGAAATTGATTCAATGCCCGAAGAACTTGATAAACTGGAACGTCAAAAACTTCAATTACAAATTGAATTACAATCCTTAAAAGATGATAACGACAAAGAAAAAATCGAAAAAGTCCAAAAAATACTTAATGAAACCGAAAAAAAAGCAAATATCCTAAAAGAACAATGGGAAAAAGAAAAATCAACAATAAAAGGTGAAGTTCAAATTAAAGCCGAAATTGAAAAAATTAAACACGAAATTGAAAAAGCTCAAAGAGAATATAATCTTGAGCTTGCAGCTAAATTACAATACGGAAAATTACCTGAACTTGAAGAAGAATTAAAAAATTGTAAAACAACAGAACATAAAAATACACTCTTAAAAGAAGAAATCGACGAAGAAGATATAGCGGAAGTTATTTCAAAATGGACAGGCGTTCCGGTATCAAAACTCGTTGAAGAAGAAAGTCAAAAATTAATTCAAATGGAAGATGCTCTTCATAAACAAGTAATCGGTCAAGATGAAGCTGTTGAAGTAATTTCAGACAGCATAAGGAGAGCAAGAAGCGGATTAAAAGACCCCAAAAGGCCTATTGGAACATTTTTATTTTTGGGTCCAACAGGAGTCGGAAAAACAGAACTGGCTAAAGCTCTCGCTAAATTTATGTTTCTGGATGAAGACAGTTTGATTAGAATTGATATGTCCGAATATATGGAAAAACATTCAACTGCTCGTTTAATTGGAGCTCCTCCAGGATATATAGGATATGACGAAGGCGGTCAATTAACACAAGCTGTCAGAAAAAAACCGTATTCCGTTATTTTATTTGATGAAATAGAAAAAGCACATCCTGATGTTTTTAATATAATGCTTCAAATATTTGACGATGGAAGATTGACAGATTCAAAAGGTAGAACTGTTGATTTTAAAAATACAATTATAATATTAACATCCAATATAGGTTCAAACATTATTCTTGATAATGTTTTGAAAGGAAATACGGGCAACAAAGAACAAATCAAAGAAGAAATTATGCAAAAATTAAGAGAATATTTTAAACCCGAATTTTTAAATCGTATTGATGAGACAATATTCTTTGATGCTTTAACTTTAGAAAATTTATCCAAAATTGTCGATATTCAAATTGAATATTTAAAAGAATTATTAAAAGAAAGAAAAATTGAACTCTATATAACTCAAGATGCCAAAGAACATCTTGCTATACAAGGTTATAATCCAATGTATGGAGCAAGACCCTTAAAAAGAACAATAAGACAATTAATTGAAAATCCTCTTTCAAAAGAACTTTTAAAAGGTGAATTTAAAGACGGAGATAAAATCGAAATTGATTTTAAGAATGATGAAATTAAATTTAAAAAGTTATAAATTCAATAAAACTCATGAATAACTTTATTCATGAGTTTTATTATTCATACAAAGAGTATTCTCTTGAATTTTCTTCCCAAACTTCTCTTTCTAAAATAAGAGCATGAGACCAAAATTTCTCTATTTTATATATTTCTCTTTGTTTCTCATCCATAATATGAACTACTACTTCACCATAATCTAACAAATTCCATTTGCTTTGGCGCTCAGTTTCTTCTCCTATTGGTATTCTTTTAAATATATCTTTTATTTTTTTTCTTAAAATTTCAGTCAAACCTCTAATTTGAGAGGTAGAAGTCCCTGTTGCAATAATAAAATAATCAGATAAAGAACAAACATTTGAAACATTCAAAATGACAATATCTTTAGCTTTATTATCATCCAAAATTCTTGCCATAACGGAAGCTAATTTTTCACTTGTAAAATTTTTCATATTCAGCCTTAAATGTTACCTGTCGTAGAATTTTTATCATCTTCTAATGATTTTATATCAACAATTTCTTCTTCTTGATATGCAAGATTATTAGTTATATCAATATCAATGTTAACTTCTCCGTCTATCATTTCAATTTCACTTTTTTGATATTCTTTAATTTTGCCATCTTCTAATTTAACATTAACTGTCTTTTTAAGAAAATTGACCATAAATACTTTTCCGACCCCATCTGGAGTCATAACACCAGAACCAACAGGTGGCAAGGTTTTTGCTGCATCAATATAATTTTTATATTCATAATTTAAACAACACAAAAGCCTTCCGCAAGCTCCAGTTATTTTACCAGGAGTAATTGGAATACCTTGGTCACGGGCAAGTTTTGTATTAACCTGTTCAAATTTCTTTAAAAACCTGCAACAACAATAATCTTCACCGCAAATTCCTTGCCCTTGAAGAATTGATGTCTCATCTCTAACTCCAATATGCCTTAAATCAATTCTTACTCTTTTAAATTCTTGGGTTAAATCTTTTAAAAGTTCCCTAAAATCAACGCGCTCTGGAGCTGTATAATAAAATGTTATTTTTTTCCTATCAAAAGTATATCTTGCTTGAGTAAATTTCATAACAAGATTTCTTTTTTGAGCCAAATCCCTACATCTATAAAAAGCTTTAATTTCAAGTTCTTTCTGCTCTTTATAAACTTCCATATCTTCATCAGTCATAATTCTAACCACAGAAAATGGTTCGGGTTGATGTTTTTCCCATATTTTTTGTATACAAGAATTTACTAAAAAAACTTGAAAAACCTCTTCTCCTTTATCGGTTTTCACAAGAACATACTGCCCGTGTTTAATATTCGCATTTAAAGCAACCTTAAGGGGATGAAATTGATTTTTGATAACTCTTATTGCAAATTTCATAATTTTAATTATAACTGAAATTTTTAAATTAAGCAAAATTAATATATTCAAACTATTTCAATAAAAAATATCTTTAAAAAGCTCAATCTTTATATTAGAATAGTCAAATGAATAAAAATTTCAATTTGAGTTTTAAGAAAAACAATATAGAAAAACTGCTTTTAAATCTTGACCAAAATCCTTATTCACAGAAGAATAAAGATTTTAGATATACTCTTTCTTTAATATATGAACTTATAGAAGAAGAATTTGCAGATACTTTCGATACCAAAAATCCTATTTTAAGACAAACAGAAATAATCCTTGAATTAAATAATAATGCAGCAAGTATTTTTATAACTCCACCTTATAATTTCGGTTATTACTTAAAATCAAAAGGTTCATTATACAAACTAAGACCTGAATATAAAAATTCTAACTACGGATACAAAATAAGTCTTGACATGTTTTTTGAATATTATACAGGAGTTGATGAAAATCTTGATTTATCAGACTGTTCAAATAGCTACAAATTTTATTTTTACCTTTTTCAATTTGTAAAAAAAGCAGTAGAAAAAATGCATTTTATTCCTGCTGTAAATTTTAAAAAAGATACTTTTAGTGTATTTTGGGAACCTTATTTTCAAAACAAAGATTTTTTAAGAGTTTATAGTGAAATTATAGAAAATGATTTTTTAAATCCTGAAATAACAAAAAAATTAATAGAAAAATATCTAAACTACTTAATTTTTACTTTTTTAAACGTAAAACATTATCGCTTTAAAGACTTAAAAGCAGCTCCTTATCTAGTTAAAAATACTCTTCAAAAAAGAATTTTTAAAGGAAATGATTTAGCTAATGATATTCAAACTTGGTTTGATGAGATGAGTCTCGGAAGTTATGATATTGTACCTGTTTTCAATATTGAAAAATTATCTGATGATAAATTTCTTTTAAAAATTTTAGCAAAAGATAAAACAAAAAATGAAATTATAGAATTAGAAAAATTATCTGATGAAAATAAAATTTTAATTGAAAAACAAATAAATTGGGCGACAAAATATATTGAAGATCTTGAAGACGTCACAATGGAGCTTGATTTAACAGGTGTATATAAATTAATTACACAAATTTCATATTATCTTTCTCAAGCAGGAATGGAAGTTAATCTTCCCGAAGGACTAGACAATGTTATCATTCCAAGAGCTTCAATAAATGCTAAAATCAAAGAAAAAAGACTCCAAGATATTAAAGACTTGCTTGAAAATCCAACAGGTTCAACGATATCTCTTGATGAAATAATGAATTTTAAAATTGAAATTGCACTTGGAGATAATGAAAAAATTTCAGCAGAAGAATTTATACAACTTGCAAAAAATTCACAAGGTTTAATTAATTATAAAGATCGTTATATTTTAATTGATAAAGAAGAAACAGAAAAATTAATTCAAAAACTTGAAAAAACTCCAAATTTCAATGTGAATAAAATGCAACTTTTGCATAATGCTCTATCTGGAAAAATTGATGATTATGACTTTGATTACGATGAAGCTTTCGCAAAAGTTATATCGGATTTTACCAAAGTTGAAGAAATTACACTGCCTAAAAAATTAAACGGAGAATTAAGAGCATACCAAAAAATTGGTTTTAAGTGGTTATATACCAATATTAACAAAGGTTTTGGTTGTTGCATAGCAGATGATATGGGTCTTGGTAAAACAATTCAAGTTATAAGTTTAATTTTAAAACTAAAAGAAGAAAATAAACTTAAAAAACCAGCACTTGTTGTTTGCCCAACAACTTTAATGGGTAATTGGAAAAGGGAATTAAATACTTTCGCACCAAGCTTAAAAACTTTAACTTATCATGGTTTTAATCGTGAGTTTTCAACAAATTGCGATATAATTTTAACAACTTATGCAATTTTAAGAATTGATTTGGAAAAATTTGAAAAAACAAATTGGGATTTACTTATAATTGACGAAGCACAAAATATTAAAAACCCATCAACCAGTCAAACACAAGCTATTAAAGCAATTAAAACACAAATGAAAGTTGCAATGACAGGTACTCCCGTTGAAAATAGATTATCTGAACTTTGGTCTATTTTTGATTTTATAAATAAAGGTTATTTGGGTTCACTTAACGATTTTTCAAAAAATTATTCAATACCTATTGAAAGATTCAAAGAATTGACACGTGCAGAAAAATTAAAAAAAGCCATTAGTCCTTTTATGTTAAGACGCTTAAAAACAGATAAAACAATTATTTCTGATTTGCCAGAAAAAATCGTCCTTGATGATTATTGTTATTTAACCAAACCACAAATTGCTCTATATGAAAGAATTTTAAAAGAATCTATGGAAAATATTGCAAAATCGGATAATAAAATAGGAAGACGCGGTGCAATATTTAAATTAATTACAAATTTAAAACAAGTATGCAACCATCCTTACCATTACTTGAAATATGGGGATATGAGCGCAAATGCTTCAGGAAAAAGCCAAAAACTAATTGATATTTTAAATAATATTTTAGATAACAATGAAAAAGTACTTGTATTTACTCAATATAAGGAAATGGGTTCAATTTTAGAAAACATAATAAAAGAAGAATATTCTTTTAGCCCATTATTTTTTCATGGAAGTTTAAATGTTAAACAAAGAGAAGAAGTAATTAAAAATTTTCAAGAAGATATAAATCATAAAATAATGATTTTATCTCTAAAGGCAGGAGGATTAGGTTTAAACCTTACAAGCGCATCAAATGTAATTCATTACGACCTTTGGTGGAATCCTGCCGTTGAAGATCAAGCAACAGATAGAACCTATCGAATTGGTCAAGATAAAAATGTTATGATACACAGATTTATCACACTTTCAACTTTTGAAGAAAAAATTGATAAAATTATAAAGGATAAAAGAGACCTTGCAAACGCTGCTGTTTTTGAAGGCGAAAGAACATTAACAGAGTTGTCTGATGATGAAATATATGAAATTTTTTCTCTTGCATAAATTATTTTTCAGCTATACAAGAAACTATTTCTAAAATTGATTTTAAATCTTTCAAATTAATCTTTAATAATTTAGAATTAATTAATTCAATTATTTTATTTTTATTTTTAATTGTTTCAACAGTAAAAATTTCAGATAACTCCACATTTAAAACATCACTAATTTTAACTATGGTAGATATTGAAGCAATGGAAGTGCCTGTTTCAAGTCTACTTATATATTTTGAATCAACATTAATTTTTTCAGCAAGTTCAGCTTGTGTAAGTTTTGCTTTTTTTCTATATTCTTTTATTTTTATTCCGATTTGTTTAATTATTTCATTCATTATATTACTTTAAATTATTTTTTTATATATTAAACTACCTATTTGTAAGAATTATATTGACTAATTCTAATAAATAAGTAGAATATATTATTATAAGTAATATATTTAATACCAAATTATCATTTATAGTTATACAGGAATAATATGAGAAAATTAAAAGCCTTTAGCCTAATCGAGCTTATGATTAGTTTGATTGTAATTAGTTGTATCACAGCAGCCTTTAGTCCGGTAATTTCCAGAAAATTATCCACGTCATTAACTACAATATCACATTCTGGTAATAATAATTTAAATAATAATCTTTGTCCACTAGGTCAATATTTGGATGACAAAACGAATACTTGCATTAATTGCTCAGATACATTTCAAAATTGTATAGTTTGCACTAAAACCGCTTGTAGTAATTGTGAAAGCGATTATACTTTAATAAACGGACATTGTGAAATTGAAAATTGTCCGCCAAAAACAATAGAAATAATTATCGGAAACAAAAGACTGTGTGCTACACAATATAATATGGGTGATGCAGATGAATTTCCAATAAACGTATTAGGTGTAAAAACAATCTACCCACCAAAAACAGACGAAGATGACAACTACTGCTGGAAAGGAATGAATAGTGATTGCAGATCAAATGAAGATAGTTATAGCGGTTGTGCAAGAACAGTATGTAATTATTATGCAGCAGAAATTTTATGTAATAGTTTAAATTATAATAATACAAGCTGGAGATTGCCAACCAGATTTGAATTAGCTAATTTTAACCCAGCAATGTACTCAAATGGCTTAAATAAAGACGGTTTAATGTTATGTGATGGAGATTACGATTGTAATGGTAGCCGATATGGCACAGATGGAATTTATTATAACCCATATCATTTATGGAGTAGTACAAGTAGTGATTCAGATTATATTTATACATATAGGCGATATACAGATAATTTAGGAAGTACAAGCGATTGGAATACCTCCTCATTACATAAAACAAGCAATGCATCTGTAAGATGCGTTAGAACCATAAATGAATTAACATGTAAAGATAGATTTGGAGCAGGGTGTGTTGAATGCAATAATACTGAATGTACTCGTTGTACAAATATATACAACTTGACAAATGGACATTGTTCAAAACTACCTGTTTGTCCTGATAAAACTATAAAAATTACTGTAAACAACAAAGATTTATGTGTTACACAATATAATATTGGAGATAATGACTTATTTAAAATTGATACTTCAAAAATTAATTTAATTTCCATAGGAACAAATTGCACAAATAACAACTGTTGTTGGGGAAAGGGATGGACATCAGAAAATTGTGGTGGTTCTACAGATTACACTTATAGTCCTTGTAGAAGAACAATATGTACACATTATGCAGCAGAAAATGTTTGTAAAAATTTAAATTATTTAAATAGTGATTTTAGTTGGAGATTACCAACAGTTGAAGAACTTGCAGTATTTAATACATATTCTAAAGACAAAGGAGATAAAGGTTTAACGTTATGCGGAAATCAACAATATACATCTACCTACTGGTGTACTTATTCTAATGAATGCAAAGGTTCAAGTGATGGTAATTGTTATCCTGCTTATGTATGGAGCGGAACACTTTATGATGATAATAATGCATATAGTTATTATTTAAATAATGATAGCTGGTATTCATATCATAGCACAAGAAAAGATGCTTTTTCTGTTCGTTGTGTGGCAGAATTATAATTAAAAATTTTAATTTTATTTTTTGTGTTTTGGTTAGGAGGTACCACACCTCCTTTTTTTTAAACTTTAAAATCATATATTTAAATTTTGCAAAAGAAAAATATTTAATTATAATACTTTTAATGTTTTTGGAATTAAGAAATCAAATAATACATATTTTAAATACATTTTTAGATTTAATTTATAATCAAAAATGTCTAATTTGTTCTTGTGCAAAAACTGACGAATTATTGTGTAAAACCTGTTCAAAAGATATTCGATACTTATCAACTTATGCACATAAATTTTTTAAAAATATTCCTTTTTATTCTGCAACTTTATATGATGGAAGTGTTAAAAAATTAATTCATAAATTAAAATTCTCCCATCATAAAAAAGCCTCTATTCCTTTAGCTAAAATACTTTTTAAATATTTTAAAAATATAAAAGAACAAAAAAATTACATTATAATCTACCCGCCGAGTTACTTTTTAAAATCTGCTCAAAGAGGTTATAATCATATGTTTTTAATAGCAAAAGAATTCTCAAAATTAACAAATATTGAAATAAATAATAAAATAATTAAAAAAATAAAATACACAAAACCGCAGTATAAAGCTAAAAACAGATACAAAAATATTAAAGGTAGTTTTAAAATAAACAAAAATGAACTTAAACAAATTAAAAATAAAACTATTCTTTTAATTGATGATATAACCACTTCGGGTGCGACTTTAGAAGAAATAATTAATATCTTAAAAGAAAATAATATTAATGACATTATTTGTTTAACCATTGCAAAAACTTAAATAAATATTGTGTAAAAATTGTGTAAAAAAATAAGTTTTTTACACAAACCAAAATTTAGTTATAACAACATTTTTAATACTTTTTACACAAATATTTAATCTTTATTATAATTATTATTTTTATATTTAAAAATATATATTTTATATAATTATATAAAATTAAAAAGCTTTTAGATTGTAAGTTCTTTTTTTTATAATATAATTTATTTAGATAAAAATAGGAGACCAGTTAAGTGGAAATAATTTTAAATAGAGAAGATTTTTCAAACGCTATAAAAATAGTTGAAAAAATTACTTCACAAAAAGCACTTCAACCAATTTTATCAAATATTTTAATTGAAACAATTTCTTCTGATAAAATAAAATTTTGTGCAACAGATTTAAATCTTGCAATAAATTTTAAAATACCTGCCCAAGTTATTACACAGGGTTCTATTACTTTAAGTGCTAAGAAATTATCTGAACTTGTTTCAAGATTATCTTCAACTGAAATTAACCTAGCTACCGTTGAAGATACAGACAATGTTAAAATAAAAAGTGGTAAAACAGAATTTGTTTTAATTGGTTTACCTTCTATTGAATTTCCTCAAGTTATAGAGAATGTTTCGGATGAAGATTTTAAAATTGTAGTTTTGAATAAAAATGAATTTTCAAAAGCTATTAAACAAGTTATTTTTGCAGTATCTCAACAAGAAACACAAGGGGTTTTAACAGGGGTTTGTTTTAATATAAAAAATAATATTTTAGAACTTGCAACAACAGACGGCAATCGTTTAACAAGAGTTCAAAAAGAAATTTCAACAAGTGTTGAAGATCTTATTAATTTTATTGTCCCTGCTAAAACTTTAGCTGAAGTCCAAAGGATTTCCTCTCTTGTTGATGATGAAAATATTACTCTTAAAATTCAAGATAATAAAATTATTTTTGAATTTGCAAATTTAATCTTTCAATCTAGATTAATTGAAGGTTCTTATCCTAAATATCAACAGTTAATACCTGTAAATAATGATAAAAAAGTTATAGTTGACAGATGCGAACTTGTAAATTCTATTGAAAGAGTTTCTGTTATGGTAAATGACAGGACTAATGTTGTAAGATTTAATTTTAAACAGAACCAGTTGGAGATTATGGCAGATACTCCTGATGCAGGTCGTTCAAAAGATTATATTGATATAGAATACGATTTTGATGAAATTTTAACAGCGTTTAATTATAAATATGTTCTCGATGCTTTAAAAAATATGGAAGCTAAAAAAGTTGAAATTGAAATTTCAGACACTTTAGCAGCCGCGATTTTTAAACCGCAAGATGAAAAAGATAATTATATTTGTTTGATAATGCCTGTTAAAGTTCAATAGGAAGATTATGAAAGTAAGTGTAAAAACTCCAGCAACAATAGCAAATATAGGACCAGGATTTGATTCTTTCGGGTTGGCTTTGCCTTTATATAATATTGTTACAGTTGAAGAAACAGTCCTTCCGGGTACAGGTATTGAAATTAATATAATTAATGAAAAAAATAATGAAAATGATTTAATTGACATTCCAACGGATAAAAATAATATAGTTTATAAGGCAATAGAACTTTTATATAATTTTATAGGTCAAAATCCTAATGAATTAAAAATTACAATTAAAACTCAAATTCCAATATCGAGGGGATTAGGATCATCTGCCTCTGTTATTGTTGGGGGGTTAATTGCTGCAAATGAGCTTTTAGGTCATCCGGCAGATGAGAAAGTTTTGCTTTCCATAGCGACAGAAATAGAAGGTCATCCTGATAATATAACACCTGCTTTTGTAGGAGGAATGACTTTGTCATCTTGGGAAGAAGATGGGTCTGTTATATATAGAAAATTACCCTGGAATGATGATTGGAAATTAATGGTATGTATTCCTGATTATGAGTTGAATACAGAAATTTCTCGTTCAGTTTTACCAAAGGAAATTCCTTTGTCTGATGCGGTATATAATCTTAAAAGAAGTGCTATGTTTGTTGAAGCACTTTATACAAAAGACGAAGAATTATTAAAATTATCTTTAAAAGATAAAATCCACCAACCATACAGGCAAAAGCTTGTCCCAGGTATGGTTGAGATAATGGATAATCTTAAACATACAAATGGTGTAATAGGAACAGTATTATGTGGTGCAGGTCCTTCTGTATTAATTATATATAATGGTATTGGTGTTAGTGAAATTAAAGAGATAGTCTCAAATAGTTGGAATTACTTTAATGTTAAAACTAATTTTTTAAACCTGCCTATAGAAAAAGAGGGTGCAGTTAAGATTTTGTAAGGTAAAATAAATGTTAAATTCCCCTTTTAAATTTGATTGTATAGTTATTGGTGCAGGCCATGCTGGAATTGAAGCTTCGATTAGTGCTTCGCGTTTAGGTTTAAAAACTTTATTAACTACTTTAAATATAGAAAATATTGGATTAATGCCTTGTAATCCTGCAATTGGAGGGCCTGCTAAGTCAAATTTAGTAAGGGAAATCGATGCACTTGGTGGTGTCATGGCAGAACTTGCAGATAGCACATACCTTCAACTAAAAACTCTTAATTCTTCAAAAGGACCTGCTGTAAGAGCTTTGAGGGCTCAATCGGATAAAATAGAATATAAATTACTTGCAAGAAAATATATTGAAAGTGAAGAAAATTTAACATTAAAACAAATTCAAATAACAGGTTTGTTAGTGAAAGATGATATTATACAAGGAGTTTGTGATGAACTTGGAATAGAATATTATGCACCATGTGTTATTTTAACAACTGGAACCAGTCTTGAGGGTAGAATTTATATAGGTTTAAAATCATTTGAAGCAGGAAGATTAGGAGAAAGAAGCGCTTTTGGTTTATCTGATTCTTTAAGAAAATTAGGACTTAAAACAAGAAAATTAAAGACAGGAACTCCTGCTAGAGTTGATGGCAGAACTATTGATTATTCAAAACTTGAACTTCATCCGGGGGATGAAGTAATTAATGGTATGCCGAGATTTTTTAGTTTTAAACCAAATCGTCCAATTAGAAAACAATATCCTTGTTATTTAACTAAAACTAATACAAAAACTCATGAAATAATAAAAGCAAATTTGTGTTATTCACCTTTATATCAAGGTCTGATTAAAGGTGTTGGTCCAAGATATTGCCCAAGTATTGAAGATAAAGTTGTAAGGTTTGCAAATAATCCTTCTCATCATATCTTTATAGAGCCTGAAGGGAAAAATACTTATGAAGTTTATATTCAAGGTTTTTCAACAAGTTTACCTATAGAAGTTCAATTTGATATGATTCATTCGCTTCCAGGGCTTGAAAGTGCTTCTATTATAAAACCAGCTTACGCTGTTGAATATGATAGTGTATGTGCTCTTGAATTAGATTATGGATTAATGACAAAAAAAGTTAAAGGTTTATTTTTAGCAGGTCAAATAAATGGTACTTCAGGATACGAAGAAGCCGCAGCTCAAGGACTTGTTGCAGGGATTAATGCATATAATTATCTTCAAAATAAAGAATATATTAATCTGGTTCGTTCTAATTCATATATTGGAACTTTAATTGATGATTTAATCACTAAAGATATTGATGAACCTTATAGAATGCTTACTTCAAGGAGTGAATACAGACTTGTTTTAAGACAAGATAACGCTGATTTGAGATTATCAGAAATAGGGTATTCAATAGGACTTGTAAAAGAATTTGATATTCAAAGAAAACGTTTTAAAGAAAAAGAAATTGAAAGACAAATTGAAAAATTAAAAGATTTTAAAATTAAAGCAAATTTAAAAAATAAAGAAGTGTTATTGAAATATAATGAAGGACTTGAGCTAGGAATAAATGGATTAAATCTTTTAAAAAGACCTAATATTGATTATAAAATATTAAAAGAGTTAGGTTTTAAATCAAATATTGAGACAGATGATAATTATCTAATAAGGGATATTGAAGAACAGACCGAAATTCTTGTTAAATATGATGGTTATATTAAAAGACAAACTGTTGAAATAAATAATCATAAAAAAACAGAAGATATAAAAATTCCTGATGATATTGATTATAATTTAATTAAACAGATTTCAACCGAATCAAAAGAAAAACTTATCAAGATAAGACCTAAAACAATAGGACAAGCTTTAAGAATAGGTGGAGTAAAACCAGCCGATGTATCAATTTTAATGGTTTTAATTGAGCAGCATAAAATTAAAAAAGTTAGTTTACAAGCTTAAAAATTTGATTACAAATATAAAAAGTTTCTTCGCAGTTATCTAAAGGTAACATATTATCCCCATCACAAAGGGCTGAGTCAGGATTTGGATGAATTTCAAAAAATAATCCTTTAGCACCTGCTGCAATAGCTGCTTTTGCTAATAAAGGAACAAATTTTCTTTCTCCAGAAGAACTTGTGCCATGTCCTCCTGGGATTTGAACACTATGAGTTGCATCAAATATCATAGGATAACCTAAATCATCTTGAATTATTTGAATACCTCTCATATCAACAACAAGGTTGTTATATCCAAAAGAAGTTCCTCTTTCTGTTATTAAAATTTTATCATTTCCACTTTCTATGACTTTTAAAGCTATGGATTTCATTTGGTATGGTGACAAAAATTGTCCTTTTTTAATATTTATAATTTTGTTTGTTTTAGCAGCAGCAACAAGAAGATCTGTCTGCCTACATAAAAAAGCAGGAATCTGAATAACATCTGCCACTTGAGCCGCAAGATTAGCCTGAGACGGTTCGTGTATGTCTGTTACAATAGGAACAGATAATTCTTTTTTTATATCTGATAGAATTTTTAAACCTTCTTCTATTCCCAAACCCCTGTAAGAAGATAAAGACGAGCGGTTTGCTTTATCAAAGGAAGTCTTAAAAATAAAATTTATATTTAAACGTTTGCATATTTCTTTTAATTTTTTTGCTGTTGTATATGATATTTCGGCACTCTCCATTGCACATGGACCAGCCAAAATTGTTAGTTTGTCCCCGCCTATTTCAAAATTATTAAGAGTTAGAGTTTTCATAAGTTTTATTATATAATAATTATTAATATTAGGGAAGTAAGGAAAAAATTATGTGTGCAGTTGCTAAAACAACGGATGAAAAAGAAAAAGATGCAATTCAAGAGGGAAAAAATAAAGCTTTAAAAATGGCTTTAGATAAAATTGAAAAAGATTTTGGCAAAGGTTCAATCATGCGTCTTGGTGACAAGACATCTGTTAATTGTGAATGTATACCGACAGGTTCACTTGCTCTTGATATAGCTCTTGGAATAGGAGGCGTTCCAAGAGGAAGAATAATTGAAATTTACGGTCCGGAATCATCAGGTAAAACAACTTTAGCTCAACATATTGTTGCAAATTGTCAAAAGAAAGGTGGAATTGCAGCTTTTATTGATGCAGAACATGCACTTGATCCTGAATATGCTAAAAATTTAGGTGTTGATATAGATCAACTTTTAATATCTCAACCTGATACAGGTGAACAAGCATTGGAAATTGCTGAAGAATTGGTTCGTTCAGGTGCTATTGATGTTATAGTTATCGATTCTGTTGCTGCATTGGTTCCTAAGGCTGAAATAGAGCATGCGATGGATGAACAACAAATGGGCTTACAGGCTCGTTTGATGTCAAAAGCTTTGAGAAAATTAACAGGTATAGTGGGAAAAACAAATACAACTGTAATTTTTATTAATCAATTAAGACAAAAAATTGGTATAATGTTTGGAAATCCTGAGACAACAACAGGTGGAAATGCTCTTAAATATTATGCTTCAGTTAGGCTTGATATAAGAAGGTGCGACAGCGTTAAAAATAAAGATAACGAAGATATAGGAAATAGAGTTAGAGTTAAAGTTGCCAAAAATAAAGTTGCTCCACCTTTCAAAGTTGCTGAATTTGATATTATATATGGAAAAGGAATTTGTGCTTTAGGTAATATTATAGATGTTGCAGTTAATTTTGATATTATTAAAAAAGCAGGTGCTTGGTTTAGTTATAATGATGAAAAATTAGGTCAAGGTAGAGAAAAAGCAAAAGAGTTTTTAGCGGAAAACCCCGAAATTTTAAATGAAATTGAAACAAAAGTAAGAGAAAAAATTGCTTCCAAAAATAAACCTGAAGAAAAACTAGAAAATTAAATTATTAATATACTTGCAAGATTTAAAAATCCTTTTTATACTTTATTTAAGAGTAATAAAAAGGATTTTTAAATGAAAGGTATTATCCTTGCAGCTGGAGCAGGATCCAGATTATATCCTGCAAGTTTGCCTATATCTAAAATTTTACTTCCGGTTTATGATAAACCAATGATTTATTATCCTATTACCACCTTGCTTTTAGCTGGTATTAAAGATATTTTAATTATTACAAATTCTTGTGATACAGATAATTTTAAAAAAGTTTTAGGCGATGGAAGTTCTATTGGAGTTAATTTTTCTTATGCTATTCAGGAAATTCCAAAAGGAATTGCAGATAGTTTTATAATTGCTCAAGATTTTATTGCAGATTCTCCGGTTGCTTTAATTTTAGGTGATAATATTTTTCATGGGTTTGGTTTTTCTTCAATGTTAAAAGAAGTTGGAAAGAGAGATTTTGGTGCAACTGTTTTTGGTTATCAAGTGCAAGACCCTGAAAGATTTGGCGTAGTTGAATTTGATAAAAATAATAAAGCTATTTCAATTGAAGAAAAACCAAAAAATCCGAAATCTAATTATGCAGTGACGGGGTTATATTTTTATGATAATAAAGTGGTTGAATATGCAAAAGTCTTAAAACCATCTCAAAGAGGAGAGCTTGAAATTACGGATTTAAATAAAATTTATCTTGAAAAAAATCAATTAAAAGTTGAAATTTTAGGTAGGGGCTTTGCTTGGCTTGATACAGGAACTTTTAAAAGTTTGTTACAGGCTGCTAATTTTGTTCAATCTATGGAGATAAATACAGGCATGAAAATAGCTTCTATAGAAGAAGTAGCATATCGTATGGGTTATATTTCTAAAGAACAACTGCTTGAAATATCTAAAAAATATAAACAAAATGGATACGGGAAATATTTGGAAAAAATTGTTAACCTGTGACAATTTTATTTATTTTAGTTCTATTGTTTGTTAAAAATAAATTATATATTTTATCTAGTTTATTATTTAAATATTCTGCAACCTTACAACCTTCGGGAGTTATAGCAAGAATTTCTGCTATATTTGTAAATATTCCGATTAAGGTTTTAAATTCTATATTTTCAATAGGATTTTTGTTAAATTCACCTGATTTTTTGTATATCTGTGTTTTATGAAAGAGAGATGATAATAATTGTTTAAAGTTTTCAAGTAGTTCTGGATTATTTCTTATGAAATCAGGCAATGTTTTATCTATTTTTTCAAGATCGTTTTCAAAATCAATTAGTGTTAATTGCAGAACAGTTGCGCATATATCAGCATCTTCGGGATGTTTTTTATAATATTCAACTGTAGTTTTTTCTATTTTTTTAGAATATTGTTTTGCTTTTTCGTCATTACTATAGTCTTTTCCTTTATTTATAAGTATTCTTCCATAATGCGCGTTTTCATCAATAAAAAAATTGTTTTCTTTTGCCCAAGATGATATTTTGTGATTAACCATTGTTGGAATTAAATTTAAAGTTATATGATTTTCATCATTTTTTGCTTCGAAATAAATTTTAGGGCTATAATTTTTAGTATAATCCCACCCTTTATTTACTGCTATAGAAAAATTTTCTCTTGCCCAAGGGTTTTTTATCCAAAACAATTCAAGAGCTGTTATTTTTTCTTTTGGTACTGTAACTTTTAGGGCCAATTCTTCTTCGCTTATACCACCGTATTTTTTCATAAATTTAGAAAGATATTTTTTAACAGATAATCCTTCTTTTGTTCTATTCCAAGCATAAATCATTGCTTCTGACATTTTTTCTCTGAGTTCAGGATTTTCATTTAAAAAATGATTTTGTCTTTTTGTTTGATTATAAATTTTTTCAGGATTATTTCTAAAGTGATCTTCTAGTTCTTCTGATATATGTTTTACATGTGCTTTACTTAAGGGTCCTTTTGGAATTACAACTGGTTCTCCTTCTTGTTTTTGTTTTTTTGCTTCAATGCTTTCTTTTCTTTTTATTGAAATTCTTTCAATTAAATTTTTATTATATTCTTTATTGGAAAGTTTTAATACACTTGCATAGTGACTATTCATTAAGGGAATATTTAGTTTTTTAACCATTGTGTAATACAAATTGATATTTTTTTTATCTTTTGAATTTTCGCTTATATATTTTGTTAAATCATTTAGTGAAAATCCTTGTCCCCAATATAGTTTTATTAATTGTAATGTTAAATCTTCTTCTGTAGAAAAGATATCGGATTTTTCTTCAAGAAATTCACCTATAAAACTATTTTTTTCTGCTTCAACATCAAAAACAGATATCACATCTTTAAATTCAGGGTATGTTTCTTTTAATTCTTCAAGAGAGTAACATTCTAAAATATTTTTATATTTTTCAAAATGAATATCATAAAGAGTTTTATTCTGAGGATTGGGATTATTTTTTAAAATTAACTGAACAAGTTCAAAAATATCAGGTGGAAATTCTTCTTTTTTTAAATTTTTATTAACCATTGATAAATCAAGACTGTACCCGCCCAAAAAAACAGGATAATAGTTTAAATTAATTGGTTTATAGTTTGTTTTTGTTAGATGATTATTGGTGTTTTTTTTATTGTATGTATAATTTCTTATAGGTTGTATATTTGTAATTTTCATATTATTAGCCTTATTGATACTTGCTTTTATACAAAAATTGAAAACAAAAAAAATTGCGCATAAATGTAACAAAAACTTAACAATTACTACACTTGTAAAAATCAATAATAGGTTATTTTTTCTAGTCTTAATGGGTTATTTTTTTATTAAATACTTACATTATATCTTTTTTGTGGTATAATAGTTGACAAAAGTTCGGTTGTTAGTTGTAAAATTCGCTAGGAGGTTCTTATGGCAATTTCTACCCACAAGGAAAAGTCTCAGACTTCGATTAAATCAAAGTTCAATGATGAGTTTCAACATTATTTAAAAAAACAATGTTTAAAGACTACATTCAATGGTTTAGAATTGGAAACATTCAGTTGGTACAAAAAAGTTTTAGGGTTAGCTTAATTAAGGTTTTAAAAAGAAAAATTTTAAATTTAAGCTCTAAAATCTTGTTTTCAGACTTTAGAGCTTAAATTTAGTTTTTTTATTACTGTTCAACATAACTGATTAATTTTTCAATACAACTTTGAATATTATTAATTTTATCTTCAATTATTTCAACTCTATTTGAGAGCATTTTTGTTTGAGTCATATTTTCATAAAATATGTCTATAAATTGATTCGGATTAAAACTTTCTGCTTGAGCTTGGGTCATTAGTTCCATTTTTTTAGTCAATTCTGATATTTTATTTTCTTGATTTTGAGCATTTTTAATAAGATGTTTTAGTGCATTTTCAACTTTTGTGTTGAATTCAGAGTTTACTTTTGATTTTTCGCTTTGTATAAGTCTTTCTTTTATATCTTCAAATCCAATATTTTGTATATCTTCAACTTTATCTACTAAATCATCAATTTTTCCTACTGCATCTTTAAACCATCCTGCAAGGTGACCTAATTCCGCTTCAACATCTCGATTAATTTTAACATTTTCTAGTGCCACTGTTCTTAATTCGATAGTTTTTTCTATTAAATTTCTAAAATCGTCATTTCCTGATATCGATTTATCTATGCTTAATTTGATTTTTGCTAAATCTGATTCAATATCTTCTAAGGTATATGAATAATTAGAATTTTCATCTGATGTTTTTATTTTTTTTATTGAATTTTCAATTTTATTGAATTCACTTATAAGATTTTCTTTAATTTCTTGTGATATATTATTTTTTAAATATTCAAAATTAGAAAGATATTCTTGAACTTTATTTGATAAATTATCAAAATTGTTATTTTGTTGTTTTTCAAATTCGGTTTTGTCTTCTTTTTTTTCCAAAAGAGAGGAGATTTTTTGAACATTATCTTTTAATTTCTGTTCGATTTGCTCTTTTATTTCTTTTAATTCATCTGATAATTCAATATTAAATTCTTCAATACTTTGTATTTTTTCAGAGATTTTTGACATTGAAGAAACTATACCTTGTAGATTTTTACTTTCTTCAATAGTCGCAATTTTCATTGATAAATTTGATGTAGAAGATTGTATTTCTTCCAGTAATTCTTTGGCATTATGTATTTGTTGGAGATTAGTTCTGTCTATTTTTGTTTCAATATCAACAACAGTTTCTCTTAAGGATTTTTTTTCAATTATATTGTCTAAATCTTCTCCAATGTAATTATCTAGGAGTTTATCCACTTTAAGCTCAAATTGTGTTAGAGAATTTTTGTTTGTTTTATCAATATTAACAATACTTTCTAAAATGTCACTTTTGATTTCATTCAAAGTATCTTGAGCATGGGCGTTGTTTGCGTTTATAGTATCATTTAGTTTGTCAATTGTATCATTGCTGAAATTTTCAAGTCCTATTTCTAAAGAAGAAAGTTTATCTGAAATTTTATCAACATTATCAGATTGCTTTATTGAAAATTCTTGAAAATCAACTTTAAAATTAACAAATTCTTTTTCAATTCTTTCATTTACTGCTTCAACACTATCGACTAAATGGTCGGAAAGTCTTTGTAAATCAACTTTTAAGGTATCAAGAGTTTCTATATTTATTGTTTTTGTGTCATCTTGTATTTTATCGACTGCATTTTTAAGATTTTCTTGAACAGAATTAACAACTTCCGAAAAAGAAGTTTTGATTTGCCCCAGATTGGTACTATTTTCTGTTACAACATGAGTTCTAAATATTTCAAGTTTATCTGAAATAGTTGGGATTGCTTCTGAAATTTGAGTTAAAATTTGCATGCTTGAAACAGAATTTAAATCGTTTAAGCTTAATTGCATATTTTGAATTGAAGATTGTATTTCAAGAGTTATATCTCTCAAGTTGTCGGATAAATCTTTTATATTCTTTCCTACATCTTGATTTTTAAGCTCCTCCATAGCTTTTTCAATAGGTTCTTGTAATATTTTAATATTACCCTCATTAATCGCACTTAAGTCTTTTTTAAATGAGGTTAGTCCTACTAAAAGAGTTTTTATATCTTGCTTTGCATTATTTAAATATCTTTCAAAATCTTCTTGATGTTGATGTGATTTGTATAAAATTTCATCATTTATTAAATTATGTACGCTCTTTAATTCACTTCCAAGCCCTTGCACTGTAGCTTGTAGGTTTTTAACTTCATCTTTTGTATTTGTTAAATTATTATTTAAATTTTGTACGCTATTAGAAACATTATTAACTGTATTTGTGAGATTGTAGACTTCTGTTTTAACACCTGCATCTCCTGCTGTGTTAATGATTTTTTGAATTTCATATTTAACTGTTTCAATTTGGGTTCTGATTTCAGAACTAAATGCTTGAAGTTCTTGTTTAGGGTCAATTAAAGCAATACTGTTTTGCATTGATTTAATTGAATTTGTAAGATTTTTAACTTCTTTTAGCGCATTGTTAAAAATATTTTCTCTGGAATGAACAGCATCTATAAGGCTGGTTAAATCCCTGTATTTATTGTCTATTATTGAAATAGCCGAGATAACAGAATTAACATTTCCTGTTATAATGTCTAGTTTGCCTTTTATTTCTAAAAAATCTTCTTTTGAACTGTGACTTTTAACTTGTTCTAAAAAATCCGCAAAATTTTTATTTAAAGTTACCGTGATATTTTCAAAACCACGAGAAAAATTTAAAAAATTTTCACTTAATTTTGCAATTTCTTGAGAGGGGTTTTCTTTTCTTTGTTGTTCTATTGCATTAAATATTTTTTGAAGAGCCAAATCTTGAGAGTTTAGTTTAGCATAAGTGTTTGATGTATCATTTAAAAGTTTTGTAATTTCAGCAGCCATTTTAGGGCTTTGATTGGAATGAGTTACCATGAAGTTTTTTAGGGTTTCTTCAAGGTCTTTTAAAAATTGATTTGTTTGTCCATATTTTAAATCAATAGTTTTTCTGAATTCATTAACAAGAGTAGATGCAATTTTTTCGCTTGAAACATTTGTTAAATTTTCATATCTTTGCGACAAACTGGTAAGGGCGTTGTAAATTTCTCCCTGCGACATTGATGATTTGGCATAAAGGCCCTTAATTGCCTCTGTTAACTGGTCTAATCTGATTTCGATACTGTCTACCATGGTTTTATTGTTTTCCTTTTTCTTCTATTTTATCAAAAGCTTAATGTAATGGCTAATTTGTAAAGTTTTTTTTAGTAGGTTTGAACCTTAAATACACTTGTTTTTAAAACATCAAGATAATTGTCATTTAAATGTGCCCAGTCAAAAAGAATAATTCCTCCGAGTTCAAGTTTTCTTATGATATGGATTTGTTTTAATAAATCTTCAGGATCCGATTCTATAAATCCAGCAAAAAGCCCAGGGTATACAACTGAATTGCCTGATGTTTTTTTCTTTATTTCTTCTAACATCGGTTTAGCTAAGTCGTCATCACTTGTTAAAATTAAGGGCGTAACCGCGTCAAGATATTTTTGATTTATCCAATATACCCAGTCTTGTTGCTTTGTTTGAAGACTTACTTTATAGTCTGGAAATATTACTGCTGAAATTGTTTTATTTTTGTTTTTTACAATTTCTGAAACTTTTTTTACATAATTTGAGATTTTATCTCTGCGATATTCACACCAATTATCCCACATTGCGCTTTTTGGTTCAATATCCAGAGGGTCTATTTCGTATAAGCGCATAAATTCTTCTCGAGCATAAGGGGTATAGCCCCATTGATTTCCGTAATTTTCCTTAGAAATATTCGGATATCTGACATAATCAATATTAATCCCATCCACGTTGTATCTTGATACAATTTCATTAATTAATTTTGTTAGAAATTCTACTACTTCGGGATTGGCAGGGTCAAGAAAATATCCGTTGTGTTCGTTTGGATGTTGAACATAGCCTAAATAAAAAGCTTTTTGACGGGTTTTGTTTTGCCAATCGGGTTTTACTGCAAGAATCGATTTTGGATTTGATTCGGGCGAAGTATTACCTATATAGAAGCTTTCAAACCAAACATGGACTTTTATTTTTCTTTTGTGAGCTTCTTTTACCCACACAGCAAGAGCATCGAAATTTTGAAAGTTTGGATTTTGCTTTTCAAAGCCATATTGTTCCATTGTTTCAGATGGAAAAATTGTTTTTCCATGAAAATACGTTTCAAGAAAAATATTATTAATTCCTGTGTCTTTGATTTTATCAAGTGTAGCTTGAACACTTGTAATAGACTTTTCTGTTGGCCTTATCCAAGTGCCTTTAAGTTCATTTTTAAGGTAAGGAAGTGTATATCTAAAAGCAAGAGAGGCATTGTATATTGATTCTTTTGCGCAATTTAAAGATGTGTCACTTCCGTCCTTTAAGGATTTTTTATACTGTTGTTTTGCTCTTTTAAGGTAATAATAGATAAATTTATCATCTCTTGCAGTATAATCAGATTTTGTTGATACTAAAATATCTTCAATGGCTTCAATTTTTGACTTAGCTTGAAATCGATAACTGTCTATAGTTGTATAAGCTTTTATGGTTCTGTCTTTTATTTCAACTTTTGTGCCTATTTTTAAATTGTCTGAAATCCATTTTTTAGCACTTCCATGGCCTGATATAACAAAGCCATCTTTTGGGATGTTTGAATTTGCACCTGTTAGCTTAACAACAGTATTATCAATAACAACTGCTTCTTTGCCGAATTCATTTGTGCCTGTAGTTTTTCCATAGTCTTTAATGTAAATTACAAGTTGATTAGGTCCTCTGTAACCTGGATAGGTATTGGTTGGTGAAACATCATCAATAGGGTATATTGCATTTATTTTTTTTGTTGATTCAGATAAAACTCTGTCATTTATATAATCAAGTTCTATGTTTTTTGAGAGTTTTTTTATTTCTCTTTCTTCTTTTTTATCTAATTCTTTTTTTTCTTTGCTTTTTGAAATATACAAAAGAGAATCATTATTTTCTTTTTCTTTTGTGGTTGTTAAAATATTTGAATTTTTGTTATCTGTTGGAGCTGAATTAGCTAAAATAGCTAAATTTTGAAAATTAAAAAATAATATTAAAGTTATTAGTTTTGCTAAAATTCTCCTCATGATATGAAATTTTATAATAAAAAAAATCATCAAGCAAAAAAAATTCAAATAAATTATAATGTTTTTATGTTTTTTGATAATAATTTAATTGCTTATGAATATTTTAAAAATCAATATACTACAAATCCTGTTTATACAAGTGGAGAAAAAGATGAGACAAAATTAATTGATAAGTATTCTCCAAATAAAAATGTCTCAACTGTTTTAATATTAGAGGATGATATAGTCAATCAAAAAGGTTATGGTTTAAAAAAGGGTTTTTATAATATTTGTCCGGATAAATATCTTGATTTTTTGTTGATTTATCAAAGTGGAAAATTAAAAGCTAAAATTCCTGTTGTTAAAATGGAATTTTTTGAAACCAATAGTCCTAAACAATTTAAACCTGAAAAAATGAGTTATTCCAGTTTTAAAAGAAAACAAGAAAAAGAATATAGAAAATATTTAAAGGGTGAAAATCCTTCGGAAGTTGAATGGAAAGAAGCTGAAATCATATATATTGATGAGCAAAAAATTTGGATGATAGTTTACGATTATAACAATATCCGTCTTATTGGAGTAATAAAATTTTAATTTTTCAATCAAAAGATTGATTTTTTAAAATTGTATATATGATAGTTTTGTTTAGGATAAACGTATTACAATGATTTAGTAGGAAAGGCAAAAAGTATGCAAAAAATTTCCCCCCTTAGGTCAAGCATTGAAGCTTTTAACAAATTCAGAGCGACCAGATTAAATAAAACAAATAAAACTCAACAAGCAGATCAAAAAACTCAGACTAATCCTTTTGGTATAACTTTTAAAGGAACTGTTATACAGATGGATGTTTTTGAAAAGGCAGAAAAAGCAAGTGAAAGTACAAAAAATCCCATCTCTTTAAAAGAAAAAATGCAAAACACAGGTAAGTTGCTTGCAAGTGCTTGGGTTGGTACAATTAATAAGTTTTCATCCTTGAAGACCAATGCAATTGCATTTGGTAATAAAATAAAAGATAGTACTATTGCTGCTGCAAAGAAAATAAGAGATTTTGGAAATACAAAAGTAGAATTTGATGTTTTTAAGTACAATGTGTCAAGATTACAAAATAAACCAGTAAGTGAGTTAAAATCGATGTTGTCAAGTGAATTACAAGGAGTTACTAATGAACAATAGAAGAGTTAAAAATATTATTGAAGCACTGGGAAAACACAAAGACGAAGAGTCAATCGAGGTTTTAAATGAATTAGGTACAAATTGTCCTATTGATGAGATTAGGGAAATGACAAGTAAGGCTTTAATTAGAAAAAATACTCACAGGGCATTGGAACTTATGATTGTGAATAAAGGAAAGGGTATAAATGACCTTTCTGCTCGTGTTGCAATGTGTGCAATTAATGAACTTTTAGCTCTTAAAGATAAACAAGAAGCAATTAAGATTTTAGACGATACTATAAATATGCATTCTGAAAAAGAAGTTCAAGATACGGCTCGTTCCGTTAAAGCATTAATGTCTTTTAGCTCTTAGCTGAGTTTGTAATATATTTATCCTAAAAAGTTCGGTTTTGCCGAACTTTTTTGTTTTTAATTTAATGGTATTCAAAAAAAATTTTTACATGCTTTGTATAGAGGAAAAATAATTAAAATTCTTGCATGATAAGCTTTTAGCATGTAAAATTATTTTATTAAGAATGGAGCAAGTTAAATGAAAAAATTATTAAATGTCATCATTTTGTTTATGGTAGTTCTTTTTGTACCGGCTGCGATGGCTTGGGAGTTGGAACAAGGACCCGCAAGTTATCCTGATTTACCTTCTGACCATTGGGCTTATGAGGCTGTCACTTTTTTAACTGATAAGAAAGTTGTGGTTGGTTATCCTGATGGATTGTATAGACCTGATCAAAAGGTTACAAGAGCTGAATTTGCAACTATGGTTATAAAAGCTTTAGGTTTATATGAAAAAGATACTCCTGAGATATTTAATTACAAAGATATAAAGAATCATTGGGCAAATAGAAATATACAGGTAGCTTCTTATTATGGACTTGTTAAGGGTTATCCAAATGAAATGTTTTATCCTAATAAAGATGTAACCAGAATTGAAGCTCTTGAGGTGATTTTAAATGCGCTTGCTCCTGAAAATATTGATTCTGAACAAGCAAAGCATTTTTTATCAATATATAAGGATTATTCTGAAATTCCTGATTGGGCATTAATTTCTGCTGGAAAATGTCAAATGATAGGTCTTGTTTATAATATGCCGGGACATGAAACCACCCTTGAACCCTTACGTCCCGCAACACGTGGTGAATTAGCAAGATTTTTGTTTAATATGACTGAAGCAGTTAAAATTATGCCAAGTGAAAAAATTAAAGAAGCTATGGAACCTAAACAGCCGGTTGAGCCTAAAAAGGCGGACGGTTACATTTTAGATAATGTATATTATGACGAAGATTATGCTGTTATTCCAAAAGGAACAGTTTTACCTTTAACTGTGGATAGATGTTTGAATGCTAAAACTGCAAAGGAAGGCGAACAATTCATCGCAAGAGCTCCTTTTAATTTTGTTACAAGGGAAAAGTATGTTGTAATTCCTGTTGGTGTCCAAATAGATGGTAGAGTTCATAAGGTTCAACGTCCTTTTAGATTCGTTAAAAATGGATATATGGCATTAACTACAACTAATATAATAGATGGAAAAGGCATCCCTGAGATGAAAATTGTTGCAACGTTAGGTGAGAGAAATGCCGATATGAGAATAATCAGAAATGACCCTTATTTAACAAGAACAAGATATAATGTTGTAAGAGGGCAAAATATGTATATCCATAAGGGACAAAGAGTTGAATTTGTTTTATTAGAACCTTTAAGGATAAAAATATTTAATAGAGATGATATGTAAAAAAATAAGACTCTTTAATTAGAGTCTTATTTTTTTTTGAAAGCTTTTTTTATTATTTTAAAAATAAAAGAAATTCCTTTTTTTATATGTGGTATAGTCATAATTCCTCCGCAGGCAAATATACCAATGGTGGATACATTGTGTAAATTTAAGAAGGAATATTTACTTGTAGTTTGTTTATAGATTGTGTGTGGATTTTCTATTTTTTTCATAACTAAAGTATCTGCTAAAGGTGTGTTTGATATTTTTGGCACATTAACAACTCCAACATTTGGTTTTTTAATTTTTCTTTTTGGTTTTGTTTCTTTTTGGCTTGTAACCAAATTTGGTTCGGGTGATTTTATTTTATTAACTGTTGAGTTTTCCATAATTTAATAAAAACCAAAGATGATTTAATATTGCTATAATATAATAATTGAATTTAATTTTGATAATTGGTATAATTCTTTTATAGTTTTTAAGGGTTTAAAATGGCAAGAGCGTTTAAGGCAAAGTGGATAATTCCTTCTGATGGTAGTTTTTATTGTGACTGTGCTCTTGTTGTGGATGAAGGTAAAGTTGTTGAAATTATTAAACAAGAAAATCTTAATGAAGATTTATATACAAATGTTAAAGATTTTGGTCATAGTGTGATTACTTCTGGTTTTATTAATTTACATAATCATTTGCAGTATAGTTATCTTGAAGATAGAAAAAAAACTGATTTAAGAGCTAAGATTAAAAAGTTATATACAGTTTTTCAAAAACATTATTTTCTTACTGGAATTTCAAAAAAATCTTTTATATATAGACTTGCAAATCTTTTGTCTGAATATTTTTGTATGTCAAGAGATGAAAAGTTGGCTTCTTTTAAAAAAGGTGTTGAAAATAGTCTTTTGATGGGTACGACTACTGTTGTACAGTTGTCTAAAGAAAGTAAATATTTTGAAGTTTTAAATGAAATGCCTTTAAAGACTTATTTATTTTTTGAATTATTTTCAGATTCTGTTGAAAAAAGTAAGGAAGAATTTAGAGTTATCCAGAAAAAAATAGAAAAATTAAAAAAACAAAAATCAGATAATACTTTTATAGGCGTTGCTCCACACAGTATTTGTTGTGTACATAAAAGACTATTTAAGATTTTAGTTAAATATTGCAAGAAAAATAATATATTAATGACTATAAGATTGGCAGAATCACAAGATGAGATGGATTGGCTTAAACATGGGTTTTCTGATGTTGATCTTTTGAATGAATTTACAGGTCATAAGAAAATGGAACCTGTTTTTGAGAATTATTCGCCTGCAAGATATCTTGAAGAGTTAGGGGCTTTGTCAAAGCAATTAATTGTTTCTTATGGGAATTTTTTATCAGATAGTGATTTAGCTTTGTTAAAGGAGAATAAAGTTGCCCTTGCTTATTGTCCAAGAGTTAGTGATAATTTGCATAATAAAAAACTTGATTTTAATAAAGTGTTAGAATATTTTTCTTATAGATTTGGTTTTGGGGTTAATTCATTGGCTTTTAATAAAGATTTATCTTTGTTAAACGAATTAAGATATGTAAATAAAGGTCAATTAGATGCAATAGAGGCTATTAAATATCTTACAATAGTTCCTGCAAAAATTTTGAGATTGAATAATATAACAGGCTCTCTTGAAGCAGATAAAGATGCTGATTTTAATGTATTTGAGCTTGATGAAAATGAAGATTATAATGCTATTTTAAATAAGGAAAAACCAAAACATGTTTATATTAAAGGTAAAAGAGTGGTTAAAAATTATTCTTTAAATATCTAATTGATTGTATTATAAATTCTGTCTCCTGCATCTCCAAGGCCGGGAAGAATATAACCTTTGTTATTTATAGTTCTGTCTATGGCTGATGTTATTATTTTAACGTCTTTAAAAGTGTTTGAAACTTTTTTAATTCCTTCAGGTGATGAAATTAGGCTTACAAAGGTAATGTTTTTTTCAATTATACCTTTTAATGTAAAGTTTTTAATGGCATCAATAGCACTATTGCCCGTTGCAAGCATAGGATCTAAAATTATAACAAAAACTTTTTCTTTATTTTGCTTTATTTCTTTTCTTTTGTCGTAATACCATACAGGTTCAAGGGTTTGTTCATTTCTATACATCCCAATATGATGAATATTAGCAAAAGGTAAAAGTTCTTGTGCTACCTCGCAAAAAATCATGCCGGCTCTTAAAATCGGAGCAATAATTAGTTGAATGTCATCATCAAAAACTTTGCAAATGGTTTTTTCTAATGGAGTTTCAATTTCTTTATTAATTGTGGGAAGTTCTTTGGATGCTTCATAAATAAGCATATAAGTTATTCTTTTAACTGCATTTTTAAATTTTTCACAATCAGAATTTTTATCTCTAATTATTGCTAAATTATTATTTATAATGGGGTGAGATAAAATTTTTATGTTGCTATTCATTACTTCCATTTTTATTTCCTTCAAATATAAGTTTCTTTTCTTGATAATATATCAAAAATTTTGTCTGTTGTTAAAATTGCTTGTTCAAGCGTGTAGCCTTTTTTAACAAGATCATCGCAAATTTTAGTATGCGCTTTAATTTTTTCAGGATCTGATTGAAATTTTTCAAGCGCTTCTTTTATACGTTTATTTTCAGTAGTATCCATGTTAACTTGAGCACAACCTAATGTTCCTAAAAAGTTTAAGGAATTTTGTGTTGAATCTGGTTCATATTTGTTCTGATTTTGTTGCATTGGAATTTTTGGTAAAGTATTATGATTTTTTATTTTAGTTCCAATGAAATTTATATTATTGTTTATATCGTTATTCATTAAATTACTCTCCAAAAGTTAAGCTTGTGCTTACCTACTATACAAAACTAAAAATAATATTTTTTTGCTAGTAAAAAATATTATTTGTTATATTAGTTTTAAAAAAAGTTGTTCGCAATATTCAGATAGACTAGTTTTATTATCCTGCAATATAACAAATATTTAATATATAAAGATTATATATTAAATATTTGTTACAAAACAACATATTACATTTTTTTAATAAATTGCCTTATATAAAAATAAAATTATATAATATTTGTGGGGTTTTATAGCCAAAAAACGGGTATTTACATTGTCTGTTAAAAATAAAAATATTTTTAATAATTTGGATTTAAGTAAATTTTATGAAGATATTACTAATGTTGTTGCGTCTGCTGTGGAAAAATTTTGGGAGCAGGATGTTAAAGTTACTTTAAGGGCAATAAATGATTTTCGTGAATTAAGAGATGAAAAACTTGTAGAAAATATTAATTTTTTTTCAAGTTTGATTAAAGTGGAAAAACATAAACCAATTACGGTTAGGTTATCTAGTGATTTTATTCAAAATTTTTTAGATATTACATTGAAAAAAAATGAAAAATTTTTACTTTCCAGTTTAACATCTCTTGAAATTAAAATCTTAAATACTTTTTGTGAATTTTTATATAAACGTTTGAGGAATATTTTAATTCCAGAAAAAAATTTAAAATTGACTGAAAATAGTGAAAAGAATATTAATTTTTTGTTTTTATTAAAATTAAAAAATGAAACCGTATCTGAATTTATGATTACTATTCCGTTAGATAGAATTAATATTAAGACTTTGCAAAAGGTAAAAACATTCAATGATGAAGATTTTAGAAGCTCTCAGACAACAGTTAGAATAAAAGCAGGCAGTTCTAAAATAACTTTGGAGGAGTTGAATAATCTGTCTAAAGAAGATATAGTTTTGCTTGAGAATAGTGATAGCTCAAAGCTTATTCTTATTTCGGGTGATTATGAAAAAAAATTTAATGTTAAAGTTAATCCCTCTCTTGTTTTAAATTTAGATAATAAAGAAGATGGTGAAAATATTGATAATATTAATGATGAGGTAATAATGGAAAAAAATCTCTGGGATGATATACAAATCGAAATCAACGCAGAATTTGAAAAGGTAAAAATGACTATTGGTGAACTCAAGCAGATTACCCAAGGTCAAATTGTTGATTTAGGTTCTGTTTTTGACAATGAAATCTCTCTTTTTGTTGAGGATAAAAAAGTTGCAAAAGGTGAGCTTATAATAATCAATGACAGATATGCAGTAAGATTAAATGAAGTTTTAAGTTCTAAAACAAAAGAGGATATTGAAACTCAAGTTAAAGTTCAACCGAAACCTGTTCAAAAATCTTCTTCTGATGTTTCGTCTAAGGAAGTCGTTTCCAATAGACCTGCTCAAAAAATTCCTCCAAGGCAAGGTCCTGTTCCTAAGCCAAAAGTTTCTGAGGATGAGCAATTTGATTATTCTGATTTTGAAAAATAAAAAGGAAAAGATATGATTAACTATATAGCAGCATTTATTTTTTATACACTTGCAATGATAGGCGTGATGCTTGTTGGATTAATTATTTATAAAAAAACTTTTGTGATAAATAAAAGCGAAAATAAAGGAATAATAAAAATTATAGATAGTTATCCTATAGGACCAAAAAAAACTTTATTAGTAGTAAAAATTAAAAATGAAAAGTTTTTAATTGCTTCTGGACCAGAACATACTACATTTTTATCTAAATTGGAAAATGATAATTTAAGTAAAAATGTTATGGAAAAAAAGGAACAGGGTCAAAATTTTATAAATAGAAATATTGAAATGGAAAATAAAATAAAATTTGATGATAATAAAAAGTCTCATCTTGAAAAATTACAAAAGCAATTTATGGAGTTATACGAGAAAGAAGATGAACAGCAAAAATCAGTTGTAAATAAAGCTGAAAATAAACATCAAATTATTCGTCAATTATTGGAAGAATTAAATGAAACAAAAAATGCTAAAGCAAGGAGTTTTTAATGGATAATTTGTTAAAGGATATAAATCCGGTTATACAATTATTAATTGCAATGGCAGCTTTTTCTTTGTTGCCTTTTATTTTTGTTTCTATGACACCTTTTTTAAGGTTTACTGTTGTTTTTTCAATGTTGAAAACTGCTATGGGTACAAATTCTGTTCCACCTGCAATAACTTTAATAGGTTTGTCTTTAATTTTAACTTTTTATACAATGTCACCTGTGTTTGATAAAATGTATCAGGAATATCAAATTCCTTATCAAAAAAATCAAAATGTAATAGAAGCACTTAATGCAAGTTCAAAACCGTTAAAAGAATATATGTTGAAACAGACAAGACAAAGTGATTTAGCTTTTTTTGTTGAAAAAACAAGAAAAGGAGCCCCAAGAACTCCTGATGAACTTACTTTATGGGAAGTTGCTCCTGCATATATCGTATCCGAATTAAAAACTGCCTTTGAAATAGGTTTTATTATTTATGTTCCTTTTATTGTTTTAGATCTTGTTGTGGCTAATGTTTTACTTGCTTTGGGTATGTTTATGTTGTCACCTCAAATTGTTTCAACTCCTTTTAAATTATTGATTTTTATTGCGGTTGATGGATGGAGTTTAATTGTAAAGGGTCTTGTGGAGAGTTTTAATTAAAAATGGAAGTTCTTGTTGAATATTTAGCAAAAGGTTTTATGGTTATGCTTGCAATTAGTATGCCTTGTGTATTGATGGCAGCTTTAGTTGGTTTAATTGTGGGTATTTTGCAGGCTGTAACACAAGTTCAAGAACAAACTATTGCGGCTGCTCCAAAAATTGTTGTAGTTTTTTTAACTATAGTTTTGTTGGGCGGGTACTTTATTAAAATTTTAACTAATTATTTATATGAAGGGACCCATCTTGCTTTTCAGATTGTTCCTAAGAATGATACCTATGTGTTACCTTCGGATTATTATAAGTATACACGTCCTTTTAGTGCAGAAATGCAGGATAAAATTGATACAGATAAATCATTTAATAGAGCTTTAATGAATAATGGTCAGATTCCTTGGGATAAGAAAGCAACTAAACGTCAAGTTTATATAAATTCAAAACAAAATCCTACAGTTGAGCCTAATTTTATTGAAAGATTAAAAATGCGGCGTAATAATTAAAGGAGTAAATGTTGGATGAGATTTTAAAACAGTTTGCAACTTTTTTTCCTGAAATTAATACTGCCCTTGGAAGCGGTATTATGGTTTTTTTGCGTTTAGTTGGAATGATGAGACTTGCTCCTGTTTTATCTAAAAGTGAAATTCCTTCAATGGTAAGGCTTTCTTTTGCTATAATTTGTACGATTATATTGGTTGGTGTAATTAAACCCATAGCACCCCCCGATGGAACTCCTATTTTTCTTTGTATGGTTTTGAATTTTATATTTGGTGCGATAATTGGTTTTGTTGCAAATTGTATTTTGGCCGCAGTATTGACTGGTGGAGATATGATAAATACACAAATGGGATTATCATCTGCTATGATTATGGATCCAAGTACAAAATCACAAGTAAGTGTTATGGCTAACTTTTTTTCTGTACTTGCAATATTAATTTTTATGTATTCAGGGGGGATTTATTGGTTGTTTAATGCGATAATTAAAAGTTTTGAATTGTATCCTATGTATAGTATAAATTTTCATTTTGAAAATATAGTTAATGTTCAATATTTAAGTGAAATTACAGGCAATATTCTTTTTATGGGATTACATATAGCAGGTCCTGTTTTGCTTGCTACAATGGCGCAAGATATTATTTTGGGTATAATTTCAAAAACTGCCCCGCAAGTTAATGTTTTTTCTTTGAGTTTTTTGTTTAAACCCGTTTTAGGAGCATTTATTTTAATAGTGATTTTACCTATGTTAATTAATGTAATAACTGATTATTTGGTTTCATATGCGGGGATTTTTTAATTTTTTTATTTTTTTTGGAATTTGGTTTTGGTTTCATACAAACCCATAAAATGCTTTTTATGTAAGGACCTATGGCAAGAACTATTGTACTGAATATTAAATCATATATAAATTTATTACTCATTGCTTTTACTATGGGTAAAATTAAGTTAAAATCTATGATTCTAAAAATTGCAAGTATAATGCAATAAATAAATCCTATTGTATGTATTGTGATTACTCCTGTAATAGCGGAAATTAATCTGAATTTTAATGAATGATTTAATCTAAGTATTGTTCCTGAAAGTAAAATTGCAAAAATAAAGCCTAAAAGATAGCCAAAAAGATAATTCTGAATATAATCTATACCCCCGCCATATATAAAAATTGGCCAAATAAAAAAACCAGTTAAAAGGTAGGCTGTAAATGTTATGTATGAATATTTTTTACCTAAGATATAAATTATAAAAATCATAATAGGAATTTGAGGCGTATATGTGACATTTTTAAATGAAAGAACAAAACCAATTCCTTTAATATATTCGGGCAATGGATGAGAAAAATTTATTTGTGTAAAAGTTGCAATTATCAGCAATAAAAAACAAAGAGCGCAAACAACCAGAGTTCCTATTGTAAGCGGAGTAGGTTCTCCTTTGTATATATATTGTTCAAAAATATCTTTATATCTTTTATTTATCATTATCTTTTTCATATTTTATAAGATTTTTTCTAATTCTATCATATAATTCTTTATAATTTTTATCAAAAATATTTTCGCTCCACATAATGAGAGCACTTTCATTGTTGTCTTGATAGTAATTTTTTCTGATTCCTAAAGATTTAAAACCAAATTTTTCGTATAAAGAAATAGCTTTTTCATTTGAAACTCTTACTTCAAGAGTAATATATTTTATTTTTTCTTTATAACATTCATCAATCATATTTAAAAGCAGATTTTGAGCCATTTTTTTATTTTGAAAATTAGGATGTATGGATAAATTAGTTATATGAGCTTCGTCTATGATTTTCCAAAAACCTATATAGCCAATGCATTTATTATTGAAGGTTATGCATTTATATGATGAAATTTTATTATTTAATTCAGTTAAAAATGAATCTTTTGACCAATGGTGTGCGCCATAACAAAGTTCTTCAATTTGAAGAACTTCATCGATATGTTTTTGTTCCATTTTTTCAATTTTGAAGTTTTGCATATAGATATAATATCAGAAAATATTAAAATGATTCTGATATTTTAAAAGGTTGATGTTTGATATCATGACCTTCAAAATCCATTAAACCGCGGTTTAATTGGCTATATTTTGCATCTTTTGAGTTAAATTTTTTCTTTAA
>CALUWK010000013.1 GCA_944324475.1 Candidatus Gastranaerophilales bacterium | reverse complement strand
AACACGGTCGTAAAGACTTTCATCGCCGACAATACTCGGAGGGTAGCCTCCCGGGAAGATAGGTCGTTGCCAGCTCCAATTTTACTTAAAGACCCGAGAGATTTTCGGGTCTTTTTAAATATTTTTATTTGAATTTGCAATTATACGCATTTATTATTGAATAATCTTGAAAAAAAAATTTTATCTACTATTATAACTATAATAACCATAGATACATGTCTAGGTGGTTTAAGATACAGTCTTGAAACGACTGTGCGGGGGTGACTCCGCCAAGGGTTCGAATCCCTTCGTCTCTGAATTTTAAAAATTTTTCAACTATAACAATTGTATTATTAGAATTAAAGAACAGTCTGTTAAAATGAAAATTGTAAATGCTTAAAAATTAGCGACAATGTTGATTTAGATACATCTTCGATTTCTAAAACTGATTGCGCCAAGGGTGATGACACTACATTTGTCGACCATTTTAAATATTTTGATAAAAATAACAATATTTTATTAGATGAAGAAAATACTAATGGGATAGGTTGCAGTTGTCGCGGGCTCGTAAACGGTGAATTAATTTGCAAGGAATTATGTAAGAGATTTTAGGGATTTCTTCTAAATAAACTTTTATAAAATTTAATCGAGCAATAATAACCAATTTTTTCAAATGGAGTTGGGTATTTTTTGGTTAAATACTTAAAATATTTATACAACAAAAAAGCTGGAATCAAGCCAAAAACGGTTAATGATAAGCATAATGATATTTTAAAACTAGAATTATTATAGCTATTTTTCAAAAACAATATTAAAAACGATAAAAAAGAAACCAAGATAAGAGCTAAAAATTTGGTTATTATATTCCTTGATTTATCAATATATTTAAAAATGCCAAATATTTTAGCCATAACATAGCAAGTAATTGGCGAAAATACGATTGGTGCATATAAAAATGAAGTGATGCAAATATTTTCAAATTCTTCACTTACTGTTAATTTTTCAGGTAAAATACTATAAAAAAGAGCCAGTATAACATCGGGCATTATAAGAAAAACATCGTATATAAACCTCAAGAAGGCAATATATAATATTACCTTTAAAATATACTTCTTAATATGCTTATTATCTATTTTTTGTTCCATATTTTATCAAGCTCATCTTTTGCTAATACTATATCACAAATAGAAAAGTTACCTTTTAAATTTCTTTTTAACATTTGTCTTCTGCCTGCTTCAACCAATGGCCCTTCATTAGCATTAAAATCATAAGTATCAAACATATATAAATGCAAATTTCCATCATTACCCATTCCTGAATTTAGAAAATCAACACTTCCAAAGGCATTATGAAGATTTGATGTTTATAACCAAAGTCTTTAAATTGTTCTTGTACTTTATTTTCTGTATGTTCTTTAAATTTTCTAATTCCACCATTTTTATGCTCAAAATATATTTTTATTCAATTTAGGTAATATACATTAATTGAATGATAAGCTACAATATAGTTAGCTTGTATAATTTTAGTGGAATTTTTTAATTATGAAATTATATACAAAAACAATAATAATATTTACTCTAATTTTAAGCATAGAAGCAACACATGCTGTTTTTTACGAATGCGCATATAAAAACAAAGCAGGAATTAACGTTGTTTCGTCATTTAATCCTATCCAAAAATACAGAGAAGATTACAATGAGCTTAATTCAGCCCTAATTACCGGCAAATGTAAAGAGCTATACATAAAAAAATATTTAATTGACGCAACAAGCTGCAATATTCAGTTTTATAAATATAACGGGCAAATTGCAAATTTAAGCTGCAAAGGAAATAATCCTGATACAATGCAAAAATTAAAAGAAATAGCAAAAAAAGAATTTGGATATATTGAATAATAATCTACATTTTGTCTTTTTTAGATATTCTTTTCCAAATGTACTTTTGAAAAACACCAAAATACGTACATATTAGCATTACCAAAACAAAATATAAATAAGTAGTTTGAACGGGATTATATATCCCATAAATATATTCTTCGTTTATGTACATTTTTTCACCAAGCAGTTTATAAATACATCCAGTAATTAAAAACATAACAAAAGTATGATTTGCCATAATATGATATGTTGTATCACCAACATATTTAAAAAATTTTATATCTTTGAAATACGGGTACAAAATTTCAATAGAAAACAACGAAACCCAAATACCCGTCATAGCAGTTAAAATTGGAACTATTATCTGATCATCAAATCTGCCCCAGACCAATACATAGCTCAAACCAATTCCATGGCTGGGATCATAATCGCGATTAAACAACCATAAAAATGATTGAAAAATAATAATTCCAAAAAACCATCTTGCATTAAAAATATTATAACTATTCTTAATATACTTTACATAAAAATATCCAAGGTAAACGAAAAAGGTTGAAAACATTAATTTCATAATAACCAAAGTTAATATATTGTTACCAAAATATTTAATAAATGGAATAGCACCAAAACCCAGTATTGCAAAAAATATAAGTTTAAAATATTTATCAGAGAATTTTTTTAATATTTTCATTAAACATAAAAATGTTATTAAAGTTAAAAATAGCTGCGGAACAAACCATAACGGAGCACAAAGTTTTAATTGATGTCCATTTATAAACGGAGTAATAAAAAAATTTTTTAAACTTATTGGTTCAGCCAAAAACTTTCCAGTAAAATAAAAAACAACAAAAGTTATTAAAACATAAGCTATTTCATACCCAAAATAAGGCAAAAGAAGCGACTTAACTCTTTTTATAAAATATGCTCGAAAATCATCAACATACTTTTCCTTAAAAAGCATTCCCGAAATAAAGAAAAACAAGGCAAGTTGAAAAGAATATGGAGGAAACATACCAAAAACAGAAAACTCCAAATGCCCAGATACAACTAAGATTATAGCCAATGCCTTTAATAAATTAATTTTTTCAGAAAAAATCTTATCCATAACCCTATAATTCCAACCATAATGTCTGATAAGGAGCCAATCTAAGATGCATGGTACGGTTTTGCAAAGAAATATTAACCTTTATATCATCATCATTTACAAGATTTTTCAAAGAAGTTATTTTGTTATTATTTTTTAATATAATGTCAGCAGGCAAGCTAATTTCTGCAATAATTTTTTCTCCAGATAAATTATTAATTACAAGAATTTTTTTATCTTTATTTTTTCTTATATAAGCAAAATTACTGTCAGATGTAGTCTTTAAAATTTCAAATCCTCCATCTGCCATAACCGGCAATGTTTTTCTCAATGTAATCAAATTTTTAACTTTTTTAAAAACTTTTGAATTAAATTCATAATACCCTTCAGAAGAACCGTAAAAAAGCTTTCTTGGAACATTTCCCCTGTGAATATCTCTGGAATCAAAAGCAGACAAAAGATTTAACAATTTTCCACCTGATTTTTTTGAAGTAGAATTTTTAGCTTCCGAAGAATCATTCGCTCTTAATTGAGCAGATTTTTTTGCATTTTCAAAATTATTTGCAACACCGACTTCATCACCATAATATATAATAGGAATACCGGGAAGCGAAAGTAAAATTGAAAAAGCAGATTCAATTCTGTTAGGATTTTTATCCAAAAAATTTGCTAAACGCCCCGACACTCCAAAACCTTTTCTAAAACTTGCACCTTTATCAACTAAATTATCAAAAATAATCTCTCTAACTTCAGGACTTACCATCTCAAGTGTAAGTTCATCATGCACCCTTAAAAACATTGCCCAAGAAGCACTTTTTGGAATTTCCGGAGTATTTTTATAAGCTTCAATAAAATATTTTTTATCTCCTGTTATCAAACTTGCCCAAATTGCGGGCATGTAAGGAAAATGGTAAGCAATTTGAGCTTCATCAGTTCTTTTTAGAGTTTTCTTTTCATTATTTACATTCACAGTAACTTCTCTATCTTTACCAAAATAAGGAAGAATATCCTTCGGAGTCTGACAAGCTTCAACTTGAACAACACTAGATGGAGCAGTAAGTTGTATATAATTACTTAAAAGTTTTATTATAGAATGTGTTTTTGGACGATTTTCCGCATTGGTACCAGATTCTTTATAAAGATAAGGAATAGCATCCATCCTAAAAATATCAATTCCTAAATTAGCCCAGTATGAAATTGTATCTAAAACATAATACAAAACTTCAGGATTTTGCCAATTTATGTCGAGTTGAAAAGGATAAAATGTATGGTATAACCAATAATCCTTACCATTAACCGTTATTTTTCTCCAATTATTTTCAACATTTTCAGGAAAAATTATTCTTCTTTTTGAAATTTTTCCATCTTTTTCTATATATTCAGCAACCGTACCCAATTTTTCATCCTGATATCTCTTATACTGAGGTTCTTCATCACGCCAAATAAAATAATCCAAGTATAATTCGTCGCCCGCTTCTATCTTTTTAAACCATTCATGCTCTTGGGAAAAATGATTTAAAACCAAATCTGCTTTAATTTTAAACCCTCTCTTTTTTGCTTCTCTGACAAAATCCTTAAACTCTGTCATACCCCCAAGATCACGTCTAATATTTTGAGGATTTTTAACATCAAATCCGGCATCTTTCATGGGACTATCTGCAAAAGGCAACATATATAATGTTGTAACTCCTAAATCTTCAAGGTAATCCAACATTAAAGCAGTATCCTTAAAAGTATTTTTTTTATCATCCATAACAACCCCAAATTGATCTACATAAAACATATAGATAATTTCATTTTTGTACCAATCGGAGTCTCTTTTTAAATCTTGTTCCAATAATTCTTTTGGTCTATTCGATACAGCCTTTTGAGCAGCCAAAATTACTTTATTATAAATTTCTTCAGAATTTTCTTTTCCATATACTTCAACAATAGAATCCTTTATCTCTTTTTTTATTTTTGAATTAATATCAATTAATTGTTCTTGAGATGATATATTAGAATCATCAATCTCTTTTTCGATTTGAGCAGAAACCGAAGTTATAATTAAAATAAAAAAGAAAAACAAAAATAATATTTTTTTCATATCAGAGATTATAAACGAAAAATAAAAAATTAATAATTATTTGAAAAATCATTTTAATAAAAATTAATTTTCAATATAAATTTCTGCCATACTATGAATCAATCCTCCAATTTTAGTCGGATAAACATTTTTTACCTTTTTTCTTATTGCACTTATATTTAAAGGAGCATATAAATATATCAAAGGATTTTCATCGGCAACAATTTCCTGATATTTATCATAAATTAATTTTCTTTTGTTAAAATCAAGCTCAAGCGCACCTTGTTTAAAAATATATTCCAATTTTTTTTCAAAATCCAAAATTTTATCGGTTGATTTTAAATCATTATTTGTTCTTTTATTAAATAAATGTAATGAACCATAAGGACTCCACACGTTATATCCAGCATTAGGCTCATTAATATTAGATGTAAAAGCAATTAATACAGTATCGTAATCAACAGAATTTGTAGTTCTATTGATTAAGCTATTAAATTCTATAGGCTTAAAATTAACTTTAATCCCAAGTTTTTCAAGATCTTGCTTTATAGATACGCCGACAGCTTCTCTTTGAGTATTTCCCGCATTAGTTAAAAGTTCAAATTCAACTCTGTTATGATTTTTATCATATAAAATTTCATCTTTGTAGTAAAAACCGCTTTTTTTCAATAATTTTTTTGCATATTCGAGATTCTTCCCATGGCCTTTTGCAACTTTTTCGTTTAAAAACAAACTGTTTAAAGGCTCAGCACTATACAGAGGTTTTGCCATACCAAAAAAAACATTTAAAATGATATCATCCCTGTCTATAGCCCAGTCAATAGCTTTTCTAAAATTCTTATCTTGAAACCAAAGCTGCTTTTTTGAGTCTACATAATATTTTCCATCTTTATTTTTTCTATTATTTAAATTAAAAACTATAAAAGTCGTATTTGTACTCGTTCCAAGATTATACAATTCAAAGTCACCATGTTTTTTTAACTCTCTATATCTATTTACCAAAGAACCGTTAACTGGCAAAACATCAATAGCTCCGGATTCAAATTTAATGGTTTGATTATTTGTATCACCAACTATTATCATAACCCATTTATCGATATATGGGAGCTTTTTATTATCTTTATTAATCATATAATAATCATTATTTCTTACATAAACAACCCTTTGAGAAGGCAAATACTCTTTCAATTTAAAAGCGCCTGAAACTACAAGCTCCTCAGGATTAACATCAACTCCATGAAATGTTAAAAAATATTCATTGCCTTTTTTAGTTGCTTTTTCAAAAATGTGTTTAGGAACAATCGAAGCAGATAAATTTCTTAAAAAAGGAGCAAATGGTTTTGGGGTTATAAATTTTATCGTGTATTTATCGATTTTTTCAACTCTAGGTAGTTCACCATCTATAGTCATAACATCTTTTGCAGAACCCTCGCCAAAGCCTCCAAAAATAATTGTATTATATGTAAAATAAACATCATCCGCAGTGATTTCTACACCGTCAGACCACTTAAGACCATGTCTTAAATGTATTATATATGTTTTTTTGTCAGGTAAAATTTCAAAACTTTTTGCTAATTTTGGAATAACCTCACCTGTCGTAACATCAGTTTGAGTTAAACCATCATACATAATTTCAGACAACTCTGTACTTGTTGCATCGTTTGCGTTATAAGGATTAAAGGTTTTGGGCTCTCCCATAATGCTTGTCGTAAAAACTCCACCAAATTTACCTACAGGTAATTGCGACTGTAAGTAATCAATTCCTTTTATGGTTACATTTTTAGGAATAGCTATATCATTCTTCACACTCATTAAAGGTTCATAATCCACAAAATCAACCTTATCAAATCCATAATCCCTCTTAAATATAAGAAGAAAAAAACCAAATATTAAAATCAAAACAAAAAACATTATTAAGATTTTGTAAGCATTTTTTTTCATAATATTGATTTTACCACAACTAAATGATATAAAAAGCTTAAGTAGAGTTATTTTTTCTCGAAACATAATAAGGATAAGAATAAGAAATGAGAATATTAGTTACAGGTTCAACGGGATTATTAGGTAAATCCCTTTGCCCTGCGTTAGACAAAGAGGGCTTTCAATACTGGGCTTGTAATTCCAAAATTTTTGATGTTACTAATACAAAAATGGTAAACGAAATAATGAATAAAATCAGCTTAGATTTTATCATCCATCTTGCCGGATACACTAATATTGATCAAGCAGAAGATAACCCAGACCTTGCTTTTAAAGTAAACCAATTAGGAACAAAAAATATAGCTCACATTGCAAAAAAACACAACGTACCAATCTTGTATATAAGTACGGATAATGTCTTTGATGGCAATTCAAATATACCTTACAAAACAACTGATGCCACAAATCCAATTAATGTATATGGAAAATCAAAACTTGCAGGTGAAAAAGAAATAATAAAAGCAACAAAAAAATATTATATTCTAAGAACGTCTTGGCTATATGGCACAGGTGGATATGTTGACGCTATGCTTACTTTTTCCAATTTTAAAAAAGAAATATCTGTCGTAGACGATCAAATCGGTTGCCCCACTTGGGCAGACGATGTCTCCAAAAAAATAATTGAAATCATAAAGAAAAATATGCCCTACGGAATTTATCATGTCAGTTCCTCAGGAAGTGCCAGTTGGTCCGATTTTACAAAAAAAATTTTTGAACTAAAAAAAAGAAATGTCGCCGTTACTCCTATCGATAAAAGCGATTTTCCAAGACCAGCTTTGCGACCGAAATATTGTGTGCTAGATAGCGAGAATACACTTCCTGACTGGAAAAGCTCACTTGAAAAATATCTTTTAAGCAAAAATTAAATATTTGCAGTAAGCTGAATTTATTATATAATAGGGATGTTGATAATATTAATGGGGAGCATTTTATGCATGGAATTATCTTAGCCGGCGGTTCAGGGTCGCGTCTTTGGCCATTATCAAGAGAACTTTATCCAAAACAACTCCTTAGACTTAATTCTGAAAAAAGTCTTTTGGAAAGAACTTTTGAAAGACTTATGAGTATAATGGATATAGATAATATCATAGCAATAACAAACACTAAACATTTTAGCGATGTTAAAATGCAACTAAAAGAATACTCTAATGATGTTCGCATTTTAACTGAACCTATTGCAAAAAATACTGCTCCTGCTATAGCTATTTCAACAAAATTTCTGCTAGATTGTGGTATGGATGATATTATTGTTGTTGTTCCATCTGATCACTTAATTCAAAACACAGAAAATTTTGCAAAAACTATTGAAAAAGCTCAAAAACTGGCAAAAGAAGGGTACATCGTAACTCTTGGAGTTAAACCAACATCCGCAAGTACAGGTTTTGGCTATATTAAAGCTATTCAAGAATTGAACGAAGGCTATAAAGTTGAATGTTTTAAAGAAAAACCCGACTATGATACAGCATGCAAGTATATAGAATCGAATGAATATTTCTGGAACGCAGGTATTTTTATATTCAAGGCTTCAACTCTAATGGAAACAATGAAACAATGTGCTCCTGAAATATATGAAATAACGTATAAATTCAATTTTAAAATGCAAGAAGATATTGATTATATGACATTTGACAAATATCCGTCAATTTCTTTTGATTATGCGATTATGGAACATGCTAAAAACATTGCCATGGTTGAAATGGAATGTGATTGGAATGACCTTGGTTCTTGGGATGCAGTTTATGAATCAAACAAAAAAGATTCAAACAATAATGTAAAAATTGGCAATGTCATTGAACAAAATTGCAAAAATTCAATGTTATATTCATCTGAAAGACTTTTAGCAGGTGTCGGACTCGAAAATATTGTTATAGTTGAAACACCGGATGCAATTTTAGCTTGTAACAAAAACGACACTCAAGGAGTGAAACAAATTTTTGAAAAATTGAAAGAAACAAAAAACGATACTCACCGAATTCATACAACAGTATATAGACCTTGGGGATATTATACAGTCTTGAACCATGGGGAAGGCTATTTAACTAAAATGATATGTGTATCCAGAAAAGGTCAATTAAGTCTTCAATCGCACAACTATCGCTCAGAACATTGGGTTGTTTTATCTGGTATAGCAAGGGTTACGCTCGAAGATAAAGTTTTTATGCTAAAAGCAGGTTCATCAATAGATATACCTGTTAAAGCAATACATTCACTTGCAAATCCTTATGATAACGAACTAAAAATAATTGAAGTCCAAAAAGGTGACAAGCTAATTGAAGAAGATATTATCCGATACAAAGATATTTACGGCAGAGTGAAATAATTTATTTTTTATCATTATCGACAATTCCAGGATCCAAATTAGAACCTGTAGTAATTTTTCTAAATAAAAATTGTAATTTTGGCAAAACAACCGCAAGTAAAAAACTGCTTATTATAACATTTGCGATAACATTAAAACTTTTTGCCCTGAATGCCTTTTTTGCATATTTTTCTATTGAACCATAATTCAAAGCATCTGCACTAAATTCATCAATCGCTTTTCTATAAGAATTTATTTTTTCCACTTCAACATATTTTCTTGGATCTCTGATATTATTTTCCAAAAAAGAAACTAATTTCATTTTCTTTATTTGCTCAACAAAAGATGAATTAGGATTATTGTCTATAAAATCTAATACACTTTTTTCATCAAAACCTTCTGGCAATTTTAATAAATTACTCTTAATTTCATTTAAAAAATTCTTATCACTCAATGTTTTTACGTCCAAAGAAGTATTTAAACCAAAAATCTTTTTAGTTAAATTATTTAAAAATTTATCTATTTTTTTAGGAGCAAAATAATTCAAATAAAACATTGCAGCCATTTTGAAAGCCATCTCGCACTTTTCTTTTTTGTTTCTTGACGTTTTTATCCTTCCTGCAGTCAAACCGCCATCCAAAATCATCATACAATTTACATCTGACAAATTTAAAAATTTATCCACTCCACAAAAATTAATTTTAGAATCATTTTTAGAAGCTTTTAAAAATTCATCAATTTTTTTTGTCTTAAATGAAATTTGGTTGTTATTTTCTTTTTTTAATTTTTCCATTTTCTTTTTTGTAAAAGAAAAATTAAACTTTGGTAAAAAAAAACCCATAACTGCAATAGGAATAGCTGTTGAGAGAAAAAATTTACCAACTTGAAGATTTTTATATAAATTTTTATTCTTTTCTATTTTTACCAAATCACTCACAGCACTTGAAGCAACTGAAGTAAATTTTTTTATATTTAAATTCAAACCTTGATTTTTTGTCTCATTAAATAATCGTATATCTACTTTTGAACATAAACCTTTTGAATCAATAATTTTATCCGATATAAATTTCATTAACGGAATTCCACCAAGCCACACAGCAGACGTTCCATACTCATCTATTATTCTTTCTCTCGTAGCTTGACGAGCAATAAATTTAGATTCTTTGGCATTTTGCTTATAAGTCATAATGCACTTAGCAAAATTCTCAATTCCACAATCTCTTACAATTAAAGGGTAAACACTGTTATTATTACCTAGGGCTGATATTATATTTACAAATGACATATTATCTCCAATTCTTAACTAAACAAAATGACACCTTCAAAAAGCTAAATCCCAAGAAGGTGTCATTTTAATAAGAATTGAACATCAATACATCACTAAAAACGCAACCTTCTTGGGATGCTATGGTGATGTATATGAAAAATATCTATAACCAAAAAATTATTCATAACAAAATTAATTCTAACATATAAAAATATATTTTCAACAATTAACTTAAAAGGTACTTTTTAGCATTATTAATAATTTCCTCTGGTAAATTAGCTAAAATTGCCGTATTTATCGCAAGACTCGAATTAACAATTCCGCGAGTAACCTTTCTATCAGAATTAATGTTTTCAGATGTATTAGATGCACCAACAACATAATTAAATACACAACTCGGATATTTTGCTTCCAACTTTGTTAATTCTAAATTATGAGTCGCAATTAAAGTTTTTGTTTTAAAATGCATAATTAAATAATCACAAAAAGCTTTTACAATAGCGCCGCCCTCGTTGGTATTTGTGCTTTTTGCAGGTTCATCCAACAAAATTAAAGAATTATCAGTAGCATTATCAATTACAAATTTAAGATCATTCATCTCAATCATAAAACTTGAACTATTGTTAACAATATCATCTGTTGTTCCTTGTCTTACAAAAATTTTATCTAATATTGAAAGTTGCGCACAATCAGCAGGAACAAAAGAACCTATCTGAGCTAGAATAGGAATAATTGCATTATGCTTCAAATAAGTTGATTTACCGCTCATATTTGCGCCGGTCAAAATTATAATAGAATTATCCTTAAAATCAGTATCATTTTTTGTAATATATTCCTTGCCACCCAATAAAGCCGGATGAAAACCATTTTTAATAAACAAATTCTGTTCTTTAAATTCAGGTCTTTTTAAATCATTATTAATAGCACACACGGCAAATGAATTTAAAACATCAACTCTTGCAATTTCTTTTGCAATATCTCTTATTTTATCTACGAACAAATTTGCATCTTGCCTAATTTTAACATATAAACTATGTTCAAATTCATTAATTTTATACTTCAAACCAAAAATTTCATTTTCTAAATTTTGCAATTCAGTTGTCGTATACCTTACAGAATTAGAAAGCACTTGTTTTCTAATAAAATCACCAGAAAGATTTTTCTCTCTCGATAACGGCAACTCACAATAATATCCGATAACTTTAGAATAACCGGTTTTTAATTTTTCAAAACTTAACTTTCTTTTTATTGTTTTAAAACATTCAACAACTTTGTCTTCAAGCTTTTTAAGTTTATCTCTATAATAATCAAGATTTGAATCAAAACCGCAATTAATCACCCCGCCGCATCTTATATCATCAGAAGAATTTTCACTTAGCGCCAACTTAACAACTTTTGAAAAATCAACAATTTCTTTTATATGTCCGCTTTTTATTTTTAATAAATCAGAATTAAAACTACTGCATACGCCATATAAATCTTCGATGGTTTGAGCGCTTTTTACAAGTAAAAACAAATCCTTAGGCAAAATAGTAGAATTTGAAACTTTAGCACAAATTCTTGATAAATCACAAAACTGTTGCAAACACAAATTTAATTTATCAATTTTTTCTTTGTTAACAATTAGCTCAGAGACAGCATCCAAGCGCAAATTAATATTTAAAATATTTAACAACGGTTCATCTATACACTTTTTTAACAATCTTGTTCCCATGGGCGTCTTTGTATAATTTAAAAACCACAATAAGCTACCCTGTTTTTTCATATATCTACGAGTTCTTTTAATTTCAAGATTTCTTCTTGTAACATTATCTAAAACTAAAAAAGATTTAACTTTATAGTCAATAACTTCATCTAGTTTTGGCATAAATTTTTTTTGCGTGTACTCACAATATTTTATAATGGCATCTACAGAGCTTTTGCTATCAAAAAAATCAAAATCCAACAAAGTCACATTATAATCAGAAACAATATCTTTAAATTGATCTAATTGACTTTTATAAATCAAAATTTCATTTGGAGAAATTTTATCTACTTCAAATTTAAGCTCATATAAATCCGCACTTGTCCTGTAAAATTGACCAGAAGAAACATCTGCATAAGCAATATTTACAAATTTACCATCCAGATACAACGCTAAAAGATAATTATTTTCAGAAAAATCTAAAAGTTCATTTTCAACAATCGTGCCTTGAGTATACTTTCTTGTTATTATTCTTTTTATTTCATCATTTTCTTTAGCAACTTGTGAACAAATACACACTTTTAAATTTTCACTTAAAAGTTTTTTAACATATAATTCAACCGTATGAACAGGAATTCCTGCTTGTATAACTTCACCAAGATTCTTAACACTTCTTGAACCCAGCGTCACACCAGTAATTTCAGAAAAAATTTTCGCATCATTAAAGAAAGTTTCATAAAAATCACCAATTTGAAATAATAAAATTGAATCTTTATTTTCTTCCTTAAATTCAATATATTGTTTTAAAAAACCATTTTGTAATTTTGATATATCAATCTCATTAATTTCCAAAAACATAAAATTTATCCAAAAAGAAAATTGAGACCCTACAAAACAATTTAGCAGAGTCTCAATTTACTATAGTTTTAACTAAAACTGCATATCAGGATCAACAACTCCAAACATACCCTCAATTTCTTCCAAAATTGCAGATGGCTTTCTTGCCTGATGTTTCTGCGCAGCACGCTTTTGAGCTTCTTTTTCTTTTTCTTCAGAAGCGTTAATTAAATGATAATAACCCGTACCCGCAGGAATTAATCTACCGATAATTACGTTTTCCTTTAAGCCTCTTAATAAATCTTTTTTACCTTCAACAGCAGCTTCTGTAAGGATTCTAGTGGTTTCTTGGAATGAAGCAGCTGAGATAAATGATTCAGTATTCAAAGAAGCTTTAGTAATACCCAATAATAACGCTTCATAAGTAGCTTCTTGACCGCCATTTTCACGAGCTTTAGCATTTTCGGCCTCAATGGTTTTAATTTCAACCAATTCACCAGGAAGTAATCTTGTGGTTCCAGAGTCTATCACCTTAACCTTTTTAATCATTTGACGAACAATTACTTCAACGTGTTTATCTGAAATTTCAACCCCTTGAGAACGATATACTCTTTGAACTTCGTCCACAAGGTACTGTTGCGCAGCACTTGCACCTTTTAGTCTTATGACGTCATGTGGATTCATTGGACCTGATGTTAACGCATCGCCTTTATGAATTTTTTGTTTATCATTTACAATTACACTTGCTTCAATAGGATATTTAATTTCCACTCTGCCATTTTCATTTTCAATAAACAGTCTTGGCATGTCATCTTCGTATTCAATGAATGCAACACCATCTTCTTCTGCTGCAATAGCAGAATCTTTTGGTTTTCTTGCTTCCAAAAGTTCTTCTACACGAGGAAGACCCTGAACGATGTCACCAGTTTTTTGTCTTTCAAAAACCAATGTTGCAAGTAAATCACCTCTTAAAATAAGCGCAGAATTATCTACCTGCAATAAAGCGCCAGGAGAAATTAAATGCGGTCTTCCAACTCTCAAAGTTAAAGAATTAGAAGTAACTTTAACAACCTTACCAGAGAATTTTGAAACCTCATTTTCTGATATCTTAGAGTCAATAGTGATAAATTGTCCTTCTTTAACCAATGGTTTTGAAGTCAACTCAACCTTTTCTTCATAATTATCAGAAACTAAAAGCAATCTTCTTAAATCTTTATCCTTTGAATTAATAGAAGCAATAGAATCATTAACAGCTAAAACCTGAGTTTTAGTAACTGGCGTTTTAGGTTCTATTATTTGACCATTTTTAACTAAAAGCTCAGTTTGAGTAGAAGATAAACCACGAGAAGAATCTTCTTGCTCGCGACGCACAATTAATGTCTCTAATACAACAATTTTTAAATCACCTTTTTTATCAAGCTCAACCATACCTTTAAGATGTGATATATAACCTGACATTGATAATACTAATGAAGTTCTGGTTAAAATAGCTCCATCCAAATTTCTTACTCGTGCACCATCTTTGAATTGAACTTGAGTAATTGGAATCAACTCAATTGCACTATCAGTTGCAGAAAATTTAATAGATACATCTTTTTGTTCTATATCAAAAGTCTGAATGGGACGAATTAAAATTTGAACTGGTTTACCTTCAATACCATCATCTTCAAGTGTATCTTCGGATAAGTCTTCATCAAGTTCATCAATTTCCATTAAATCAGACTCGTTTTCAACTATTGTAACTATGGAATCGACTTTTGCCTTAATTTTTCCGGCCACAACCGTTCCTGCTTTTATAACCTCACCTTCACCAACCTTCAAATCATTTATCGATTCAAGTGTATGTAACTCACCAGGACGGACGACTATTTCATGAATAATATCATTAAACTCTTTAATTTCAACAATACCAGCAATATGTGTATATATATCTTTAACAACTTCCGTACCTGCCTCAACAAATGTACCAGACTCTACAAGTTTTAAAGATGCATCTTTTGAAATCTGATGTATTTCTTCAGGAATAAATATTAACTGTCCCGGAGTTATTACAACCTGATTTTCATCTACCTCAAGCCCGTTATATCTTATCTCACCCGAAGATTCAACTTTATAGGTATCATCAATAAGCTCGGCTATAATCATACCATTCTCCACAGTAGTATCTACAGGGGATTTTACAATATATTTCTCTCCTGTCTCGGGAACTGTCCATAATTGTTCTTTTTTTGTCTGTTCAAATACGGCGTTCGCAGCTTGAATAGAAGCAATAACAATTGTTAATTCCTTACCTGAAACAATTTTTTTAATTTTCTTGCCTTCAAAATTGACTTCATTTATTTCAAGATTATCGCCTACACGAACTTCACCACCATGCTCAGATATAATTAAAGTTTCTGCTAATTTTTCACCTTTTTTAATTTTTTGACCATCATTAACAAGAACTTTTGAACCAGCAGGAAGTGCGTAAACATCACCACCAAGAACCCAAACAATTCCTTGTTTGTTTGCAATTCTTGAAATATTACCTTGTCTGTCCTTTCTTTCATCAGCAACAAAGTCTTGGAATACAACTTCACCCGAAATATCAGAAGTAATATCTTTTAAAGCTTTTTCAGTTAAACGAGAACCATCACCCTTAGAAGCCGGTTCAAATTCTGCAACAACAGAACCTGCAACAACTTTATCACCTTTTGATACAAGAACTTTAGCGCCCATGGGAACGTGAACTTTTTCAGAATTCTTCGAACCTTTAATTTCAACATCAGCTTCTTTAATAGCAATTCTAACAACATCACCATGACGTGTCCTTTGCTCACGGGTTTTAACTTCTGTACTAACAATACCATCTATAGTTGTTTTCGCTTGACGAGTAACACCCGAACCTTTAAATACACCACCAGTGTGGAATGTTCTCATAGTTAGTTGTGTACCTGGCTCACCAATCGACTGAGCTGCAATAATTCCAATTGCTTCACCTATATCAACAAGTTTTTGAGTTGTCATAGACCAACCGTAGCATTTTTGACAAATTCCATATTCAAGCTCGCAAGTTAAAGTAGAACGAACTCGAATCTCTTTTAACGATACTGACCTAATTTTTTCAAGATCGTCCCTATTAACCGTAGTATTTTTAGCAACCAAAACATTCCCGTCTTTATCAACAACATCTTGAGCAATAGTTCTTCCAAGAAGTCTGTCTTCTAAAGGAACAATAACATCCTCGCCATCCGTTATGGCAGTTAAATTTATATACTTTTCAGTATGACAATCGTCTTCTCGAATTATTACGTCTTGAGCAACATCAACTAAACGTCGTGTTAAATAACCTGAGTCGGCTGTTTTTAAAGCAGTGTCAACAAGCCCTTTTCTAGCACCATAAGACGAAATAACATATTCGGTACAAGACAAACCCTCTTTAAAATTTGATTTAATAGGTAAGTCAATAATTTGACCTTGTGCATCCGCCATCAAACCGCGCATACCAACTAGCTGAGAAACTTGTGAAAGATTACCTCTGGCACCTGAAAATGCCATCATATAAACAGGATTCAACCTATCAAAATTTTCAACAACCTTTTCGGTCAATTTAGCAGTCGTTTCACTCCAAGTATCAATAACTTTTGTATATCTTTCAACTTCTGTAATTTCACCTTTTAAATAACGTCGAGTAGAACGCGCAATTTCATCTTGAGCTTCTTGCAATAGCTCTTTTTTAGCTTTCGGAACGTCTAAGTCATGAATTGAAATAGTAGTGCCTGACTTCGTTGCATATTTATAACCTAAATTCTTAAGATTATTGGCAAGCTCAGCAGTTTTTGCTCCGCCCCATTCAAGATACACTTGAGATAAAAGCTGATTTAAAGCTTTTTTATTCATAACCTTATTTATAAACTCAACATGTTTTTTCTTCTTTGAGTTCTCGGGAGTTATTGTAGCCATATTTTATATTTACCTCATTTTTTATTCAACATTTAACTATTAAAAACAATTTTTAAGAAAGAACAGACTTTCTAACAGCCTCATTAAAGATAATCCGACCAGGAGTAGTTTCAATCCTATGACCGTTTTCATCTCTCACAATAACCTTATCATGTAACTTCAAAACGCCTGTCGCATGAGCTGCCATAACATCGGTGAAATCATGAAAATATCCCTTAACAGGAGTGTTGGGATCTTTTATGATTGTTAAATAATACATACCAAGAACCATGTCCTGAGTAGGAGTAATAATAGGTTTACCTGTAGCAGGAGCCAATATATTATTTGTAGCTAACATTAGCATTCTTGCTTCTGCTTGAGCTTCGATTGACAGTGGAACGTGAACAGCCATTTGGTCACCATCAAAGTCGGCATTGAATGCTGTACATACCAACGGATGTAATTGAATAGCTCTTCCTTCAACCAACACAGGTTCAAAAGCTTGGATACCAAGCCTGTGTAAAGTTGGAGCACGGTTTAACATAACAGGGTGTCCATCTACAACTTCTTCTAAAATATCCCAAACAACAGCTTCTGAACGTTCGATTTTCTTTTTAGCCGATTTAATATTTTGTACCAAGCCGCGCTCTATTAATTTATTAACTACAAACGGTTTAAATAACTCAATAGCCATTTCTTTAGGCAATCCGCATTGATTTAATTGTAATTGTGGGCCAACAACAATAACCGAACGACCAGAATAATCAACACGTTTACCCAATAAATTCTGTCTGAAACGACCTTGTTTACCTTCGATGATATTTGATAATGATTTTAAAGGACGAGAATTCGGTCCAACAACAGTTCTGCCACGTCTACCATTATCAATTAAAGCATCAACTGCTTCTTGAAGCATACGTTTTTCGTTTCTAACAATAATTTCAGGTGCACCCATTTCCAAAAGTCTTAATAGACGATTATTCCTATTAATAACACGTCTGTATAAATCATTTAAATCGGATGTTGCAAACCTTCCACCGTCTAATTGCACCATGGGTCTAAGATCAGGAGGTGTAACAGGCAGTACATCCATTACAAACCAAGTAGGCTCGGTTCCAGATTCAATCAAAGATTCAACCAATCTTAAACGCTTAATCAATTTTGCTCTCTTTTGAACCGAACCACCTGCAGCATCCAATTCACCCCTAATTTCATTAGCTAATTCTTCAAGATTTATCTCAGCTAAAAGTTCTTTTATAACCTCTGCGCCAATCCCAACCTTTAACTTGGTTTCTTCGTTTTCCATAATGAAATCTTCGTATTCTTCTTCGGTTAACAATTGGAATTTCTTAAACGGGCTATCTGCGCCATCAACAACAACATAATTATTAAAATATATAATTTGTTCCAAATCTTTTAAAGTCATATCCAAAAGTAAGCCAAGATAAGATGGAATACCCTTCAAAAACCAAATATGCGAAACTGGCGCAGCAAGCTTAATATGCCCCATTCTATGACGTCTTACTTTTGAATCTGTAACTTCAACACCGCACCTTTCACAAATTATACCTTTATGACGGACTCTTTTATATTTACCACAAAAACATTCCCAATCCTTTGTAGGACCAAAAATCTTTTCGCAAAACAAACCATCTCTTTCTGGTTTTAAAGTTCTGTAATTAATCGTTTCAGGTTTTGTAACTTCGCCATATGACCATTTTAATATCCGTTCGGGCGAAGCTATTGAAATTCTTATATAATCAAAATAATCAATACTTGTAGACATTTATTCTCCTTCAATTTTTATTCTCAATTATTTTATAATATTAGTCCTTGAAGCTTGTGCTTGCATCAAAAAAGTCGATATTTAACAATTCAGAATCTATATCAGAAAGCACTCTCTTTGGAGCAGACTTTCTTAAATCATCTGTATCACTCATTAAATCAACTTCTTCTCCGCCTTTTTTAGAAACAGCGATATCCAAACCAATACTTTGCAATTCACGAACCAATACCTTGAATGATTCTGGAATACCTGGTCTTGGAATGTTATCACCTTTAACGATTGCTTCATAAGCGCGAGAACGTCCATTTACATCATCTGATTTAATAGTTAACATTTCCTGCAATGTATAAGCTGCACCATAAGCCTCAAGCGCCCAAACTTCCATTTCACCAAATCTTTGACCACCGAATTGTGCCTTACCACCAAGTGGTTGTTGTGTAACTAATGAATATGGACCAGTTGAGCGAGCATGAATCTTATCATCAACAAGGTGAACGAGTTTTAAGATATATGAAATACCAACGGCGATAGGCTCATCAAAAGGTTCACCTGTTCTACCATCGTACAAAATAACCTTTCCATCGTCTCTAACCCAATCGATACCTTTTTCCTTAATACCTTTAATAAGTTCAGCTTTTGTATTCATTTCAGATTGGTTAGCGCCATACATCTCATCAAACAAAGGAGACTCATAATGATTTCCTGTAAGATAAGAAGCCAATCCAAGCAAATGCTCATAAGTTTGTCCCACATTCATACGTGAAGGAACACCAAGAGGATTTAAAACTATATCAATAGGAGTACCATCAGGTAAAAACGGCATATCTTCTTTTGGAAGAATTCTTGAAACAATACCTTTGTTACCATGACGACCCGATAATTTATCACCAACTGATACTTTACGCTTTTGAGCTATATAAACTCTAATAACTGTATTTGCACCTGGTGGAAGCTCGTCGCCCTTTTCTCTATCAAATACTTTAACGTCAACTACTCTACCACCTTCACCATGAGGAACTCTAAGAGAATTATCTTTTACATCACGCGCTTTTTCTGCAAATATTGCTCTTAAAAGTTTTTCTTCAGGCGGATGTTCAGATTCACCCTTTGGTGTAATTTTACCAACCAAAACATCATCAGCGTATACTCTAGCACCAATACGAACAATACCTCTTTCATCAAGATGCCTAATAGAATCCTCGGAAACATTTGGAATTTCTCGAGTAATTTCTTCAGGTCCCAGTTTTGTTTGTCGTGCATCTATTTCTAATTTTTCTATATGCAAAGATGTAAATACATCATCATAAACCAACCGTTCATTTATTAAAATAGCATCTTCATAATTATAGCCTTCCCAGGGCATGTAAGCAACAAGAACATTTTTTCCAAGTGAAAGCTCGCCCATATTTGTTGAAGCGCCATCAGCAATAACATCTCCTGCTTTAACCCTATCACCCTCTTTAACCAAAGGTTTCTGGTTTATACAAGTATCTTGGTTAGAACGAACATATTTTAATAATTGGTATTGATGAACATTACCGCTTTTATCTCTAATATGTATTTCTTCACCCATAACCTTTACAACAGTGCCATCAACAGTAGACACAGCAACCATACCCGAATCTTTTGCGACACGAGCTTCTAAACCTGTACCTACAACCGGTCTTTGAGTAACAAGCAAAGGAACTGCTTGTCGTTGCATGTTTGAACCCATCAATGCACGGTTAGCATCATCATGTTCAATAAAAGGAATTAACGATGTCGCAACTGATATAATCTGAATTGGAGAAACACCCACATAGTCAACCTTACTTGATTCTCCCATTGTAAATTCCGAACGATAACGAACAGGAACGTAAGAATCCTTAATTTTTCTGTCTTTAGTAAGTTCTATATCAGCAGGAGCTACACGATAATTTTCATCTTCATCGGCAGTTAAATAATGAACTTCATCAGTCACCTGACCATCTTTTACAACAAAGAAAGGAGTTTCGATAAAGCCATAATCATTAACTCTAGCATGTGTTGCTAATGAGTTAATCAAACCAGCATTAGGTCCTTCAGGAGTTTCAACAGGACATAAACGACCATAATGAGAAGGATGAATATCACGAACAGCAAAACCTGCACGTTCTCTCATTAAACCACCAGGTCCCAAAGCAGAAATACGACGTTTATGCGTCAATTCAGCCAACGGATTTGTCTGATCCATAAACTGAGATAACTGCGAAGATCCAAAAAACTCTTTTAAAGAGGCAACAAGAGGCTTAGTGTTTAAAAGATTTAAAGGAGTTAAAGTTTCAGAATCCTGCAATGTCATTCTTTCTTTAACTATACGTTCAATTCTTGAAAGACCAACCCTAAATTGATTTTGCAACAATTCACCAACTGAGCGTATTCTTCTATTGCCCAAATGATCGATATCATCAAGTTGACCTTCGTCATAAGTTAAATTAATTAAATATTCTATACCTGCAACAATATCCTGAATTGTGATTGTCCTTTGGGTTTCAGGCAAATTCAAACCTAATTTTTTATTTAATTTATAACGACCAACCTTACCTATATCATATTTTTTTTCATCAAAAAAACGTGCCTCTAAAATTGAGCGACCGCCAGCAGGGGTAGCAGGATCGCCAGGGCGAAGCTTTTTATAGACTTCAACCAAAGCTTCATCCGTTGTTGCAGCGGTATCTTTATCCAAAGTCTTTTTCAAGAAATCGAAATGAGTAAATAAAGTCTCCATTTCAACAGGAGTAATACCCAAAGCTTTTAACAAAGTCGTAGCTAAAATTTTTCTATTTTTATCAATCTTTACATAAACCAAATCATTTGCATCTGTTTCAATTTTTAACCATGCACCGCGATTTGGAATTAAAGTAGCATTATACAAACGTTTTCCAGTGGGAGAAACTTCCTTTTTATAATATATACCAGGGCTTCTAACAATTTGAGAAACAATAACACGCTCAGCACCATTAACAATAAATGTACCTTTATCTGTCATTGTAGGAATATCGCCAATATAAACTTCCTGTTCTTTAATTTCACCGCTATCACGATTAACTAATCTCATCATTACACGAAGCTGTTTTGCATAAGTTGCATCATGAATTCTTGCTTCTTCTATTGTGTACTTAGGTTTATCAAACGTATAGTTAGGCAAAAAATGTAACTCAAGTCTACCGGTATAATCCTTAATCGGACTAAAGGACAAAAGTTCTTCTTTTAAGCCTTCTTTTAAAAACTGTTCAAATGATTTTTTTTGAACTTCAATCAAGTCAGGTAAATCTGTAAGACGAGTACCCGGAATACCTTGAGGAGTTACGCGGCTTGCTTTTTTTGTTGTTGTCATTTAAATACCTCTAATATATGTAATTACAATAATTATTAAAATAATGCAAAACGACTCTATGATTAGCTTTTAGTCTTTATTCGATTTTAAAAAACTTTTTGCCATAATGCAACATTTTATCAGACTTAACAATTATACAGGCTAAATGTAAACGGTCAAGATTTTAGCTTTACAAAATTTTACAAAAGACTTGAATTTTTTAAAAAATAGTGTAAAATAACTGACCGCCTGAAAATATACTTATCAAATGTTTTGTTTGCTATGTTTAAAAAAATAAACATACTTTAAATTTATGTTACAAGAATTTACTTTGCTTAATTCTAAAAAATTGATAGAATAATCGTTGTAAGTTTAGTGGAGGATATTTTATGAAAAAACTATTTGGAATTTTAGCACTTTCTGCATTCTTAATTTCACCTTCCGTTATGGCATATGAAGGAATTTGTGGAATCATATACAAAAACACCTATGAAGCAGGAGTTGGTTTCACAAATGTATCACCCGCAAAAAAAGGTGAGGCTACTTGCAGAAGCTTTTTTGCACTTGTAGGACTGGGTAAATGTGGTATAAATGATGCAGCTAAAGCAGGAAACATCAAAACAGTCGCATATTATGACACCCACATAAGAAATATTTTAGGATATAAAACAATGACAACCACTGTATATGGTCAATAAGTTTTAAGCGGAGGATCTCCTCTGCTATTTTATAAAATCTAACGCATACTATACAAACAACCACAATATTTTTGATTATACATATTATTTTCTTTTGCTATTTGTCTTGAAATTTTATATCCGTTCTGTTTTTTAAAATTATATTCAATAAATTTTATTCCCTTTTTTAATGAAACAAGGTGTGCCTGTTCAAATATTTGTATTGAATTTTTATGTGGACTAACAGTTAAAGTAGTTGTAAAACAATCTATATTTTGATTCATTGCAAAATCAGCGGTCCTTTCGAATCTCAAATTAAAACATAATGAACACCTTTTACCTTTTTCAGGCTCATTTTTATACATTTTTACAAATTCATAAAATTTTTTTATGTCGTATTCACCTTCAAAAAAATCTACACCAATATTTTTACAGTATCTTTTAAGTTCATCTCTTCGTATTATATATTCAGATAAAGGAAAAATATTCGGGTTATAAAAAAATACTACAGGCTTGTAATTATCATTAATCAACAAATTGATTGGATAACTTGCACAAGGTGCACAACAAGCATGTAGTACAATCTTTTTCATAATATTTAATTATTTTCTCGTTTAATTGCTAAATCTACCTTTTCGACCAATTCATCATAAGGCATTCCACCCATATAAAATACCCCATTAATAACAAGCGCGGGAGTTCCATTCAAATTATAATTAGCAGCCTTAGCAATATCCTCAGCCAATTCTTGTGCTATTTGAGGACTATTAACATCACTTAAAAACTGGTTAATATCAATTCCAAGGTGTGCCTTCTTTATATAACCAATGAGTTCGTCCTGACTTTGAGGATGATAATCAAAAATTATATTACTAACACCCCACAATTTGCCCTGCTTTTTTGCAGCCAAAGCATACTTAGAATACAAACATGAATTCTCATGCCCACCAAGTGTATTAGAAATTCTATAATTACAAGAAGTATCCAAAGGAAAATTAATATCTCTTATTAAAACCTTATTCTCTTTTGCAATTTTATGAAGCATAATATTTAAAACTCTGCAAAAAGGACAATTAAAATCGCTATAAACGTCAATTATAACTTTTGCATTTTTATTTCCTAAAACATTACCTTTTACGGCATATTTATTAGTTTTTGCCTCAAAAAATTCCTTCATTTCCTTTTCTTTTTTTAATTTCGGAGACAAAATCAAACTATTATTTAAATATGTTAAAACACAAAAGAAAGAAACCAAGACAATCAGAAATAAAACAAAATACTTCTTTGCGCCTTTTATAAAATCTATTATTGTAATTTTAATATCCTCAATAAAAAAACCCTTGCCCTTAGCAGTTATAGCAATAAATAAATCAATAAAATATGTGCAAAAACAAAGCACACAAATTTTGTTAATTTTAAATATCGAAATAAAAGCTAATATCATTGAAATTCCAAACGACAAAAGCCCCAAAGCGGCGATATAACTTCTTGGATTTTCAAAAACATCAAAAATTGTATTTTTAAACTTTGCCTGAATTCTATCGACAAACAAAAGCATCAACATAATCGAATATAATATTAATCCCCATAAAGCATTCGGAACGCCAAACGAAAGACTATATGTTGTTCTTGAAACACCATCACAGTCAATTAAATCAGACACAGAACAAAAACTTGGAATATATGCATCTAAAAAGTTTGTCTTATAAAAAATAAAACCAAGCTCAACACAAAGTCCTATGCCAATTATTACTAACAATAATATAATTGACCATCTGACTTTTGAAAATTTAAAATTATTTTCCATATTTTCCCCTCTATAAAGACAGTTTGAAATATACATATTTCGGTAATATTATTATACAACTGTCTATCTTATATAATAATAGACAAAAGTATAATAAAAATAAAGATGTATTTTGCATACATCTATTATGAATTTATTTTTTTTAAATTTTCATATAATTCCAGTGCCTCTTTTGATAATTCTTTTGGAAGAACTATCTTAATTCTCACCTCAAGATAACCTTTAGAGCCATCTTTTTTAGGCAAACCCAAATCCTTTAATCTTAATTTTTTTCCAGAAGAAGTCATTTTAGGTATCTTAATTTTAATTTTTCCATTTGGAGTTAATATATGCTTTTCACACCCCAAAACAGCTTCAAAAGGCAAAAGTTCAACATCTTTAATAAGATTATAATCAGATATTTCATAGTTACTATCAGAAATATTAACAACTAAATAAACATCGCCAACTCTTCCGTAAGAATCTTTTTTACCTTCACCTTTTAAACGTATTTTTTGTCCTTCCTTAACAAATTTTGGTACTTGAAAAGTAAGACTTTTTGTAACTTTTTCCAAACCTGTTCCTGAACAATTTGAACAAAAACCCTGTTTTGAACCATGACATGCCTGACATTGTTGATATGCACTTATAATTACAGATTTTTTAGGACATTTAATCAAATCTTCAACTGTTAAATAAACATTTTGAATTATATCTAAATTTTCCTCTTTTTTTGAACTTTGAGAAGTTGAAGAATTTTTACCATAAGTTCTTTGACTTGAAAAATCTCCAAATTGAGAAAAATCACCAAAGTTAGTATAAGTTCTTCTGCTTTGCCCTTGAGCCTGTTGACTCATAATATCGCCAAATATTGCAGAGAAAAAATCAGAAAAACCACCAGAGGACGCGCTTGAGCCACCAAAGTTTGAAAAATTAAATCCCTCAAATCCAGGTGGAACATTAAAATCTGCACCCTGTTGCCAAGAAGTTCCCAGTTGATCATAACGTTTTCTCTTTGTTTCATCACCTAAAACTTCATAAGCTTCATTAATATCTTTAAATTTAGCTTGAGCATCAGGTGACTTATTAACATCAGGATGGTACTTTCGGGCAAGCTTTCTATAAGCCGACTTAACTGCCTGTTGGGTTGCATCTCGTGATATTCCTAAAATTTCATAATAATCTTTATATTTCATATTTATATATTAAATCTAAAATAAAAAAAATTAATTATTCTTAATTATTTTTTTATATTTATTTTTTTCGCCACTTAAAATATTTTACAGATGAAATATTTTTAGAATTTCCAATAATTTTTACTTTAAATTCTCTGACATTTGAACTATTTTCGTACAAAAGAGGGGGAATTTTTGAAATATATTCATCAGAAATTTCTTCTGATAACATTTTTTCCAATGGAGAAACAGTTAAAGTTTTTATAATATTTTTTGCATCATCAGACATCTTCTCTACTATTTGCTCGGTTGAAAATTTACCAACATCCCCCAAAACATTTACTATTTGATATGGAATTTTTCCATATATATCCAAATTACAATCTTGGTTTATAACATTAAATTTTCCAAATAAATACAAACTCATATTTGTCCCTTGGGTTTTTATATATTGAATATCAGCCATAGAATTTTTTATTTTTATTGTCCCTTCAATAGTTTTAAAATCTCCAGTATTTTGCTTTGTTATTGTTGATAAAGTTGAATTCAAAGTTAATTTTAGAATACTTTGAGACAATATATTACCTGCCTGCAAAAATCTTTCCAATTTTGCAAATTGAGATAATTCACCATCATCAATATTAAATTTCACATATCCATCAAAAGTTCTTAAAATTAAATTAAAATCAAGACCCCTAAAATCCGCTTTTATTAATGCACTTAATTTTCCACTTGCCGCTATAGAAAGATTCTTTAATTCTTTTATACTATTTGTTAAAAGTCTTACATTAATTTCTTTTAATATAATATCTACATTTGTTTTATTAGTTTTAATGTCATAAACAAAACTCCCAACAACATTTCCTTTAAAAAGATCAGCCCTAAAATTTTTAGCATATAAAATATTATCTTTCATACTTCCTTCAATGTACACAGAGTTTAAAAGCATATCCAACATTTCAAGAGCAATTACATTCGCTCTAAAATTTAACACCTCTAAATTTAAGTTATTTTCTTTCATTGCAATTTTATTCAAAGCATCAATATTTAAATAATTAGAACTAATTTGTGCATAATCTACAAGAATTTTATCTTTTAACCATTTTGCTTGAGCAATTAAATCAAAATCAAATCCGAAAATTTTACCCCTTAAAACATTAATATATGCACTTGAATTTTTTATATTTAAAAGCAAGTCAGGAATATATAAATTTAATTTTCTGTAATTCAAATTATATAAAGTTAAATCACCGTCAACTTGCGGATATGACATTTTTCCGTTTAAAATTATATTGCCATACGCATCAAAAGAAGTAGCATTTTGAGGAATATAAAAAGAAAGTTTATCCTGAATAAAAATTTTAACATTATTTAATATCGGATAAGATGAAAAACAATTTGAAACAGCTCCAGAAATTACTGCCACTTTTTTAGAATCAGACAAAATATAAGCATCTTTTATAATTAACTTATCTTTTAAAATATTTAAATCAAAAAATAACAAAGAATTTCCTTTTGTTTTTGATTTAATAACCAAAAGCTTATTATCAGAAGGAATATCAGCTTTTATCTTTAATAAAATATTTGAATTTTTTTGTTTATAATTTTTTATTTCTCCCTCTAAAATACCATTAATTCCTGCCAAATTAACATCTGTTTTTGAAATAAAAATATTATCAGACAAAACTTTTAAATCCATTACATTAATTTTTGCCAAAATATTATTAAACTTTATATTAGAATCACTAATTTGCACCAAAATATCAGAAAAATCATTTTTATCCGGATTAGAAAATATTAAAATTTTATTCGCAAAAAATTCACTTTTTAAAGTTTTTATAAAAATTCTTACTTTTTCAAGTTCAGATTTCACCGTTATTATAGGATTTTTAAAATCTCCTTTTATATCAGCAGAAATTTTAACCAAACCATTTTTAAAAATATAATCATCCAAAACCGGCACAAAAGAAGAAACTAAAGGCAAACTTTTAACTAAACTAACAATACTTGCCATATCAATCGAATCAGAATGAACCTTTATATCTATGTTTGTTTTTTCATCAATTTTTCCTATAACATAAAACCTTGATTTACCAATATTTAAAGAAGTATCTACTATATCAATTTTACTATTTTGTAAATTAATATTTGAATTAATATTTTGCATATGCAGACCTGTTTTTTTATGGAACAAGGATGCATTTCTTATTTCAAAATTTCCACTTGAATTAATTTTTTTAAAATCACTTTTTAAGTACAAATCAAAAATTGCGCTACCACTAAGACTTATATCATCAGAGTTAAATTTTACATTAAAAATTTTATAAAAAATACTCAATACATCTTTAAAATCAGAAAGGTTAATATTATTAGAACTGGCCTTTAATTCAATAAATTTATTTTTAGAAGTATTTGCATTCAATTTAACTTTTAAAAATTGATTTTTTATAAAATTAAAATCACAATCGGCAAAAATTTTATCGGAATTAAATATAATTACTAGATTATTCTTCGGAAGTTTTACATTATTCACAACAAATGAATAATTCATAAATTTTACAATACCATCAACATTAGTCTTTTTTTCTTGAGGATAAATTTTTAAATTAATATCCATATCCGAATAAAAATTATACATATCCGCAAAAACAAGAGGATTATATGTTAATTTTGAAATAAACGAATTAATTTTATCTATAGAATTATTTTTAATTTTATAATTTAACTTTAAATTAAAATTTAAAATTTCATAAAAAGAACTTTTTACTCGACCTTTAGTTGTTAATTCAAAATTTCTACTCTTAAAATCAAAAGAAGGAGAAGATAAAAATCTTAAATTATTCGTTAATAAAACAAAATTTTTACCGACATTTTCATCATATAAATTAACAATCAATTTATCAGTGTAAAAGTTAAAATTTCTAATTTTAAATTTTGAATTTTTAGTTTTGTCCAATAAATTTTTAAAATCAATGTATTCAAAACAACTGTAACTCTTATTTTTATTAAAATTAATAAAAACCGAAACATCATCACTTTTAATTTTTGTAAAATCAATATACCCAAAAATTAAAGAAATTACATTTAAATCAACATTCATTTTATTTAAAATTAAAAAATCTTTTTCTTTAGAATATTTTAATTTTAATTTGTCAGCCTTTATGCTTATATCAAACTTGTAATTTGGTTTTATTTTCAAATTATCTATATCAAGAATCAAATTTGTATTTTTTGAAAGATAAGAATTTAAAAAATTTTCAACATTATTTTCTTTAATATATTTAGGAATTAAATAAATAAAAGAACTATACAAAAATAAAATGACAAACAAAAGGCAAAAAGTCATCCTTTTTATAAAATCAAAAAACATAAAAAAAGAGATTTCTCTTTTTTTGAAAATAATATTTAAATTCTTTTTAAACCAGCTTTTTTTCTTAATATATATCATTTTATCTACATTTCAACTATTGAAATGCTTTTCACTCCTGCAGCTCTGGCATCGTCCATCAATTTCACAACACTTTGATGACTCGAGTTTCCTGCCGCTTGTATTAAAACTCCATCAGTATTCACTATTGACTGTTCTCTAAGTACATTAACCAAATCAGACTCATTTACAGGTTGATTATCAACAATATAATTATTATCCTCTGTAACCTGAACAGTTAAAATTTTACTATCTTTATTTTGTTGATTTTCATTAACATACTCAGGTACAGCAAGCGATAACCCTTGTTGATCCAATATTGGAGCTATAACCATCATTAAAATCAACAAAACAAGAAAAATATCAGTTAAAGGTGTAATATTTATTTCATTAAAAGTTTGTCTTTTCATTAGCCTTTTTCCTCATTTTTTTCAAGTTCTTTTTGTTGCTTGCTGCCCAATGGTTCACCGGCAACAATCAATTTTTCAAATCCTGCATCCTGAGCCGCTTTCATAACCTTCATAATTTCGGAACTTTTTGTGTTTTTATCAGCCCTTACAACAATTTCTTTTTTTTCCAAATTACCTGCGAGAGAATTTAAAGATTCGTACAAATTATCCGGAATAACTTTTTTTTCATTAACATAAAAACTTCCGTCTTTAGTAATTGAAACAGTAGCATTTTTTACTTCAATTGCAACACCTGAATTTATTTCCGGCATCTTTATATTATTGTCTACCGTTTGAAAACTCGGAGCTATTACCATCATTATAATAAGCAGCACAAGAAAAATATCAGTTAAAGGCGTGATATTTATTTCATTAAAAGTTTTCTTTCTACCGTCTTCTTGTTGTACATTTACATTCATCTTATTTACCTATTTTACAGAGCAATAGAGCTATTGTTGTCAACATTTACTTCTTCATCAGAATCAATAAAACTTAAAAATACCAATTTTATTAATTTGAAATCAGACTCAAAACGAGCAACTACCGTTTGAAAATAATTAAACAAAACAACTGCAACAATTGCAACTCCTAAACCTAATGCAGTTGCAATTAACGCAGAAGCAATACCCGTTGCAACAGCTGCAGATTGATTCCCCTTAGTTGCTAAATCTTGGAATGTATACAAAATTCTAACAACAGTACCAAATAAACCAAGAAACGGCGCAACACCACCAATTGTACCAAGTATTGTTAAATGACGTTCTAATTTTCTAACAGCCAATGAAGATGAAATATCGTATGCTCTTGAAAAACCAGCTTTTTGCTCAGTATAAATTCTCAATGCCTCGTCTACCATTTCTGATATAATTCCGCCAAGTTGAACCGAAATTCTTTGCGCAGCACCAATATTATTTTTAACAAGCGCCTTTTGTAAACTTGGAATAAATTCTGATATATTTCTTTCATTTTTTCTATAGTAATTAATCCTGTTTATTGCTACATACACAACCAAAATTGAACAGATGAATATAGGGGTTAAAACCATCCAATCCTGCGCTATTGCCGCTAACATTAAATCCATTTTTTTATCCTCATTTTTCTATTTTATCTTAATACACTGTTTAATACATTATAATCAAACGTAAACTCAATCGGAACAGACTGACCCTTAAACTCAGGTGGCAAAGGTCTGAATGGAGCCGTTAATTCTATAGCACTCATTGCAGCTCTGTCCGCCAAAGGTACTCCGGAAGATTTTGTAACCCTGCGAGATAATAATCTTCCGTCTCTTCCTATTGTAAACGTGATTACAACTCGTTTAGAACTATCTCCTTTTGGAGGTGACCAATTTCTTTTAATTCTTTGCTCTAAATCACGCATATATGGTCCCCAATTTGGCTGACGTATTGCATCAATGCCCGGAGCACCATTTGGATTTCCCGGACTGGGATTTCCACCTGAACCATATCCGCCTGATGAACCTCTTGAAGCATACCTGCTTCCAGAAGAACTTGAAGATGCTCTGCCACCCGAAGATGACGAACCTGCAGAACTAAACTTAGGAGCAGGCGAGGCTGAACCCCCCTTGGAAGTTGAACCACCAGAAGTACCGGAAGATACAGGAGGCCTGTAAGTTGAACCAACAGGAGCCTTGCTTGGAGCCACAGGAACACTAAAGGGACTTTTTGGAGCCGATGCAATCTTTGGTGCAGATGGAGCTTTCGGAGCAACTGAAGGCCTAGCTTGAGGCTTAGCAACAACAGGCGCCTTAATAGGAGAAGGTTTTGATACTGGTTTTTTTGCTACAACAGGTTTTTGAACCGACTTACTAACAGGTTTTTGAACAACCTTCTGAACCGGTTTCTGAATCGGTTTTTGTGGAACCTTTGCAACCTTAGGTTGCTGTTTTTGCGCAACTTTCGGTTTTGCCGGTGCAGATTTTACAGGACTGGGCTCGGAAATAGCACGCTTTGGATCATGCTTTCCACCAGCTCGAGAATCTCTATCAGATCTTATTTTTGTATTTTTATTTATAGGAGGTTTTGACTCATTTTGAACAAGTTTAAACTCAACATCTCTGACAGGTAAGTCCGGCTTTGGCAAATGCGGAAAAACAAGTCCCATAATTGCACTTACAATTAACGCCAAAAAAACAGAAAAAACATGGACACACAAAGATAAAGCTATACCTTTATATGGCCCTATGTCATCAGTTGTATTGAAAAAGTTAGGCAACTTCTTTTTTGCCGTAATTTTTTCATCTGCTATTGAATTTTGTAAATCAAATCTATTTCTAATTTGTGCCATAATTTTTTAGTTTCCAGAGTAATTATTATTTATTAAAAGATATTTATAAATTACCCGAAAGTATATATTTATTGTGCAGTTATTGTAATTGGTTGGTCAAAAAGTATATTTATCTGGCTATTTGCAGGTATCATTATATTTTCACCTTTATCTATAGCTCTTTTAATCAAACCTATACCTGCACCAACTGCCGTACCATATACAGCACCACGTCCTACAGAACCTCCCGAAAGAGCTCCCATAGCCGTACCTAATGCAGCGCCAGAACCTGCACCTATAACAGTATCTTTTGCATATTCTTTAGCACTATCAGCAGCCGTACCACCCTTTAAAGTACCTGTAGAATCAGTTGTTGCAATAACAGCACTAATTGGAATGATATTATTATATGGGGTTCTTATTGCGGTAAATCTTATTTGCATCTTTGCATTTCTATTCCCAAAAGTTGCTTTTTTGTTTTCCACAACAGTCCCCATTAAAATACTTCCAGATGAAGCGATAGTTTGTCCGTTATATATAAAATCTTCAGTTAAAACTGCATTAACTGTTTGTCCTACTACTGCGCTTAGTGAATTAACTTCTTGAGACAAAACAGCAGCACATGTAACCCCTGCCGGAACAAAAAGAGCATAGCCCTGCAAGTTTGAACTATTTTGTTGTTGAACAGGTGTAGAATAATTAAAATTACCTGCAGCAAAACTACCCGCACTAAAAATCACACAATACGCTAAAACAATCGAAAATGCTATATTTTTTCTTATCATAAATCCCTCTCCAAGAATACCTCACATACATTTTATCATAATTAAAAAAAAATATACAAATTTAATTAAAATAATAGTCCTCTAAAAGTTCAATTAATATATTATCTCTTGGCCCAAAAAAGACATGTTTACCAAACTCATATTCACCACTTGGCACATATTGCAAAGAGCCTCCCCAATGATTACCATAGACTTTTCTTGGATGAATTGTTGTATTATAAGAAGCAGGATTAGTCAAATTACCGCCAAGAATATCAGAACCGGAAAATATAATTTTACCCTTAAAATTTCTTTTCTCTCCATTTTGTTTAATAATCGAATCAATATCAATCTTTATAGCTGCATCCACGCCCTGTACTGGCAATTTCAGCATACTTACATAACCCTCGAAAATATCACCCTTTTCTATTGCCTTTTTTTCTAATACCCATACATCAGAAGGAGCAATAAAATATACTAAAGATCCTTCCTCGAGACTTTCAGTAGAATATACTTTTTTTGTATACACCTTAACCAAAGATCCCTTTGGCAAGCAAATCTCAAATGCAAATACTATATTTAACAAAAAAAATGTTAAAAATATTAATAATATTTTTTTCAGCATAATTCAATATTAATAGATTTTTTCATAAATTCAATACTAAAATTATAAATTTTTAGCCAATTAACTTAAAAAAAACTATAATAACAAATATGCAAGACAACAAAATAAAAAATAATATAACAAAACTAACAAGAAAATTTTTTGCACTAAGTGCCATCATCATTGTATTTGCGCTTACATTAACAATAATAATAAAAAATGCATTTTCATATTCATTAATCGAAAAAAATTTAAGTGATTTTATAGGTCTTAAAATAGAACTTATTAATCCCAAAACAACGTTTGATTTTAAATTTAACATAAATGCAAAAGCAGATTTTATAAATATTTACGATAAAAACAAAAAAATACAATTTATTACAATCGAAAAACCTGATATAACATTCAAACCCATTGGACTTATTTTTAATAAAATCAATTTCAAAAAATTAAATGCAAAAAATATAGAACTAAACATAAAAAGAAATTCAAAAGGACAAATAGACATAATTGAGACCTCTAACATCAGAAACTTAAAAATTTTTGAAAAACAAAAATTTAAATTAACAAAACTAAACACTCAAATAAATAACATAAAAATACATTTTAAAGATGAGTATAAAATAAAAAACGAAATTAATCTGCACTTAACAAATACTGATATTAACATTTCAAAAAAAGATAAAATTTTCTACATATATCAAACAGGAACAATAGATACTTACACCAATTCAAAAAAACAAACGGCAAATATTTATCTTTCGGCAAAATCAAAATATCCTCTAAATAATTTTAGCACCGAAAATCTATCCTTAAATATAAATATTAAAGATATAAATTTATATATGCTCAATGATATTGCAAAAAAATATATTTCAAAAAACATACAAGCACTTGAAGGCAGTTTAAATATCTTAATTAAAACTGATGAAGAAAAATCTGTGCAGAAACTAACAATTTTGATTAAAAACCCAACTTTAAAATTAACTAATAATAAAACAATATCACCCTATAAAAAAAATATAAATATTGATTCTGATATCATCATACAAAAAAATTTGATTGATATAAAAAGTTTAAAAATAGACTCAAACAACCTTTTAACAAATTTAAACGGAACAATCACAAAGCCATTTAATAAAAAAAGAAATCTGGATTTAAAAATAAAAATCTCAAAAACAGAAATAAACAATCTAATAAATTTTCTTCCTGACAATTTAATATATTATCGTCCCAAAGGTATTCCGATTCTCAAAAAATCTGATTTTCACGGAATGTTAAATGGTGATATAAACCTTAAACTCTTTCCTATCAATATAACAGGAAATTTAAAAATTTCGAATGTTCATATCCCAAACTACCCTAAATCATATATAAATAACGACGTTAATTTATTTTTCATGAAAGACAAAATGAGAGTTTATACAAGAGTTTACACTCCTGAGAATGAATATGTTGTAATAGATGGCATTTCAAATCTGGATAATTCTTTATATGGTAAATATAGTGTTAAATCCACCTCTAAAATTGATTTATCATTCGCTAAACTATATCTTGTCCCTATACAACAAATAATAGGTTTTAATATAGGCCCTGTACCAATAATGGATATATCAGGCTTCGGAAATATAGATATTAGAACACAAGGAACAATTAAAGATGCGCAAATCTTTGGAGAATTTAATGCCTACAATGCAAGTGCAGAAATTAAAGGATTAAATGCAAAACTAACAGATGGAATTTGTAAACTAATTTTTGACAATAGAAATTTAATATTTAAAAAAATTCAAGGAAAAATGGATGAAGCAAACTTTACTCTAGTTGGCATTGGCGACACAAGAGGAAATGTCAACTTAAAAACCGAAATTAAAAACGCAAGAACACACAACATTTTAAAAATATTTAATAATAGTCTTATTACAAAACCATACACGAAACTAACAAAAAATATTATAGCAACATCTGGAGAAACATCTGCAAATATAAACTTAAAAGGCACCATAAATGACTGGGAAAATGAGGATTTTCTCTCTAAATTACAACTTTCCGGAGATATTAACATAAAAAATAACAAAATTATTTTAAATAATAAAATGTCTGCCCAAGAAATAAATGGTGTAATGACTTTTGGAACAAAACAAAAAGGGACTTTTGAATTATTTATAAATAATTCAAAAGTTAATGTAAATTTCAACTCCAACGCTCCACTTGAAAAAATTGCAAAAGGAGATGATTTTAGCTTTGAAAGCTCAATATTTTCAAATAAATTTGCCTTTGTAGATGCAATAAAAGAATTTTCAAAAAACAATAAGCTTATATCTTCCCTGCCAAACCTTCAAAAATTGGATTTTTATATCAAGTTCAACATAAAAACGCAAGGCAAAATTTCTTTAAACAATATTAATTTTGAAAAATTGAAAAATTACGGATTTATAACAGGACTAAATGATTCTACCAAACCAAACATTAAATTTAATTCAGGAATAATAAAAATAAACGAAAATAAACTTATTTTAGAAAATCTCAATACCTCGATACTTGATGGCAACGTTAAAGCAAACGGATTTATTCAAAACTTTTTATCAAAAAATCCAAACTCAGACGTTATTATTACCTTGGATAATTTAAATTTAACAAATTTAAATCAAATCTTTTCAAAAATAAATATAAAGTCAGGAGTGCTCAAAAACGGAAAAATAATCTTAAAAAAAGATACCGTTAAACTTAATTCAATAAGTATAGACTATGACAATACACCCTTGTTTATAAATGCATATTTAAAAGATATTTATAAAACAAAAAATTTAGAAGCAAATTTTTCAACAATTTTAAACGAACAATCTACAGACAGTTTAATTAATCCATATCTGACGTACCCGATAAAAGTTAAAGGAGAAATTCCAACAAAAGGATTTTTTAAAGGCAAATCAGATAATTACACTATAGATATAACCGCAACAATTCCCAAAGACTCAGATATTTCTTTTAGCGGTGCCAATCTTGGAGATACAAATCATAAAAGAGAAATAACAGGAAAAATCGAAGTAAAAGAAAACAAAGCAAACATTAATAATTTAAGACTCATTAATTACATTGCAAATCAAAATGGAAAAATAAATGCAATAACCGCAATGAAAATAAGCGGTGGAATAGTACAAAATCAAAATGATTTAAACTATGACAACCTTAAAATAACAACACTAACCCCCATTAATGTTAGAATATTAAACCTCATATTTAAAAAATCACTGTTAAAACAAGGTAATTTTGAGTGTGACATAAATTTAAAGGGAAATATAAAACTTCCGCAAATATACGGAAAGGTATCACTACAGGATTTGGATATTCCTTTATATGACACACAAATTAACAATATAAAAGTAAATATTTCAAATAAATTTATAGATTCTGAAATACTCGCAAAAAACAACCAAAGCGATTTAAAAATGATATTAAGAATGCAAAATAAGCTAACAACTCCATATATAATAGAAAACATAAACATACAATCAAACAAACTCAACATAAATGAAATCCTATCTAGCATAACTCCAGCTCAAAATAAAACCGACATAAACAAAAAAAATGAGCTTGCTATAAAACCTTCTGATATCATTATCAAAAACGGAATCTTTAACTTTAAAGAGGTGTCATTCGAGAAAATAAAAGCACAAAACCTAAAAGGAATTTTTGATATACAAAATAATATCTTTAACTTAAAAAATTCAACATTAGACATTGCAGAAGGAAAATTTACAGCTAACGGAAAATATGCAATAAAATCAACAAAACTAAATCTTAACGCAAAAATGGAAAATTGCGATTCAAACATATTGACTAAAGAATTTTTGAATTTATCCGATCAAATCTATGGCAAAATAAACGGTTCAGTAATACTTTCAGGAAAAAATCTAAACACACCCGAAGCCATTAAAAACATTAACTCACAAGTAGAATTTTCAATAAATGATGGCAAAATGCCAAAACTAGGTTCGCTTGAATATCTTTTAAGAGCAGGTAACCTCGTAAAAAATGGCATTTTAGGGCTATCAATAAACAACTTAATACAAGTATTAACACCGTATAAAACAGGAGAATTTGAAAAAATAACGGGCACACTTACGATAAATAATGCAGAAATTGAAAATCTAGAAATAATTTCTCAGGGCAAAAATTTAAGTATGTATTTAAACGGAAATTACAGTATACTAGAAAACTTTGCCGATATTAAAATATATGGAAAATTATCTCAAAACATTTCAAACGCACTAGGAGCAGTCGGAAACGCGTCTTTAAGACAATTTATAGATTCTATTTCTCCAAGAAAAAATAAAAAAGAAACAAATGATGAATTACAAGAAAATTTAAACAAAATTCCATCAATAGAAATTGAAAATCCCGAACCAAGATACTTTAAAGTAAAAGTTTTGGGCGACATAAATAAAGAAAATTACATTAAAAACTTCTCTTGGATATAAAATATTATTATAAAAGAGTCGAGAAGTATTTTCTCGACTCTTTTTATATTTGCTTTAACTATAATTATAATTTAGAAGCAACCATTAATGTAGTTTCAGCTAATCTTGTTGAATAACCCATTTCATTATCATACCAAGAAACAACTTTAACCATGTTATCACCCATAGTCATAGTTAAAGCAGCATCAACTGTTGAAGATTGTGAAGTTCCAATAAAATCTGATGATACGAGAGGAGCTTCTTCGTAACATAAAATACCTTTTAGTTCAGCAGACTGACTTGCTTCTTTTAATGCCGCATTAACCGCTTCAACAGTTACTGGCTTTTCAGTTTCAAATACAACATCTACAACAGAAACATCAGGAGTTGGAACACGCATTGCAAAACCATTTAATTTACCTTTCAATTCAGGAATTACAAGAGCAACAGCACGAGCAGCACCTGTTGTAGTAGGGACTATATTTAAAGCACCCGCACGAGCTCTTCTTGGGTCTTTATGTCCAGCATCCAATATTCTTTGATCACCTGTATATGAATGAACAGTTGTCATTAGACCTTTAACAATACCAAACTTTTCTAAAACAACTTTTGCAACAGGAGCTAAGCAGTTTGTTGTACAAGAAGCCATAGAAATCACATCATGTTTACTTGGATCATATTCATCACCATTAACACCAAGAACTATTGTCTTATCTTCATTTTTAGCAGGGGCAGAAATTATAACCTTTTTAGCACCTGCGTCAATGTGAGCTCTTGCTTTTGTAGCATCCGTATAAAAACCTGTTGACTCAACAACGACTTCAACGCCCAATTTTGCCCATGGTAATTGAGCAGGATCTTTTTCTGCAAACATTAAGATTTTCTTACCGTTAATGATAATTCCGTCTTCAACTGCTTCAACAGAACCATTAAACTTACCCATAACCGAATCATATTTAAAAACATGAGCAGCATCTGCAGGCTTTAATCCCGGATCGTTGATTGCAACATAATCAACTTTATCAAAAATACCTTCTCTAATAGCAGCACGCAAAGTGTTTCTTCCGATTCTTCCGAATCCATTAATTGCGACTTTTCTCATATAGTCTCTCCTTCTAAAATGTAATAACACTACATATACAATTATCCAACAAAAATATTAAGGTGCAAGAAATGTTTAAAATTTAAACAAAGCTTTTCCAAAAAAACACACCAATATGTCTGCCAGCTAGCCTAAACAAACAAAAATACAGAAATATTAATAATTATCTATACTGCCGTTTTTTGCAAATCCACTCAGCCAATTAATTATACCGCCTTTATCAAACGAGCCATCTTGGTTCATATCAACCAAATACAACTTATTAACTTCTGAATGATTTAAAGAATTAGAATCAGATACATCTGTATGTTTTTCATTATATTTTATAAAAAATGGTAAAGAATTGTCCATATAATCTGAATCATATCCGCAAAAAAAGTTTACTTCACTATTTTTAGGAAGACTATCCATAACTTCTTGAACTTCATTTGAACGCATAAATGTATCAAATTCAATAGCTGCTTCTTTTCTTTTTGCCAAAGCCTTCATCTTGGTATTATATTCATTTAACATCTGAGTTCTGGATTGTGGTTTTTTGTCTCTACCCATTCTGTACACTTTTGCCATAAAATTAATATTTTGAATTCTAGTTTGCATTTGTAAATATCCTTTCATGATAATTCAAACACTAATATAAAACTTAAAAAAAAATTTTTTCACAAAAATCCAAAAATAATTATATTTATTTTAACATTTCTTTATATTTTTATATGTTAATATTTCATTATGGTGAGGAGATTAATAGCATTTTTCTTAATTTTAATGAATTATACCTTTTGCATAACTACTTTTGCACAAGACGTGATTAAATTAGATAAAGTTAAAGATTTTGATATCGAATACAAGGAACAAACCCAAACGCTCAAAGGTTCTTTATTTGTCGACGATACCCTTGAAGCGCAAAATCAAATAAATGAACAGCAAAAAGCCGACATGGAAGATATAGAAAATCTTTGGAATGCAACTATTGAAAATAATCCAATGATTGGATTTTGTTTAAAAAAACTTGCTATACCGATAGAACAAAGAAGAATCCACTCATCAATGTTTGCAAAATCAATGAGTGCGATTATTTCTGGCGCAGCCCTTTTACCGTCGTTTTTAGGCATGAACTATGGTATTCAATCAGGAAGTTATGCAGCAGGAAGACTTGCGACTAGCTTAATTAACAAAAAAAACAACGATAAATTACAAAATCCATCAATAACAGATACAGAAGCCATAGAATTAGCAAGCTTGATCGAAGATTTACAAGATGAAATAATTGTTGATTATTTTAAATACAAAGGTGCTTTAGTTAAATTAAAAAAATGCAGAGAACAACTACTTTTACACAACAAAAACTACTCTGAAGCACTCAAAAAAAATGATTCTCTTGACATTACAATAACATCGTCACAATGGGAAGATGAATTAATTGAAGAATACAGGCTAAAGCAAGAAGTTAAAAAATACCAACTGGCACTTACAAGACTTGCGGGTAAAAAAACAGTTGATAATCTTAATATTGCACAATTTGATCTTACAACCCAAAACGTCAATAAAAATGATTTAAACTATGAAAAAAAACTAATAGACGTTTCAAATACCTATAAAGGAGATAAAAAATGAAAAAAATCATCTTTATAGGCTTTATCTTGTTTTTACCGCTTGGATTTTGTGCCGACTTATCAGATTTAACAACACCTAAACCGTTTTTAGGAAGAATAGCTAATTCAGATAAAATTGAATCAAAAACAACAATAAAAAATAAAACTGATAAAAAAACAGAAAAAATAACTCAAGAAGAAATAGCAAAATTTCAAACACCAAAACAACAAACAAATGATGCAATAAATTCAAACTGGGCAGATTTAAGTCTTAAAAAACTAGCTGATGATGTAAGTTATGAACTTGATATGGACTCAAGCAAAATCAATGCAGATTTAGCCATTCTCTGGAATGCGACAGCCATGCGTTCAGAGACCATGAAATACACTATTTATAAGCTTTCAAATCCAGACGAAGATAAGCCCAACGAATCCACTCTTAAAAAAATATTAAAACCTATTGCAAATCTTTCAACGCTCGCTGGCGCAAGCATGGCAGGAGATCCTTTTATGGCGACAGGAGCCTTAATCGGCGGAGGATTAGTTAATGCTTTTATGAAAGACGACAAAGAAGTTAACTACAGATTTTCAAAAGTGTCGGATGCTGACATGGTTCTTCTTGTAAGAAAAATAGACGACTTACAAAAAAAATTACTCGATTTATATGTGGATTATAGAACCAAAGAAAATTTATACAACATGGCTCAAGAAAATTTTAAAAAAAGAGAGCAAAACTATATAAATTCACAAAATAAATCAAAAGAAGAACTTGTTATAGCAGATGTATACTACAGAACAGCCAAAACTCATGCTCAAAGGGCGCAAGATGAATTTATGACATCAAGAGCAATTTTGGAAAATTTGGTCGGTAATGATGCTCTAAAAAAAATTGAAGAAAATTAAATTATTCAAATAGTACATATAGCTTATTTTGCATTTTTATTTTTATATGATATAATTACAAAGTAAAAGCAATTTTTGTTTTTCAGTTGTTTTGTTAATTGTGTGTTGTAAGGAGAAAACTTTAATGATTTCTAGAATTAATTTATCTTCTTTAAGCTTTAAAGCAAATGAATACAGTTCTGTACGAGATGCTTATAAAGCAGAATTAGATGAAAATTCAAAAATCGCACAAAAACAAAATGGCATATCAACAAGTAATGTTGGCAGTCAAGTAAAAAATCAGATCCCTATGCAAGGCGGCCAAAAACTTGATGTCATCGCGTAAGATGTGTTGTTAAAATCTAATTAATTTATGCGCAAAAGTTTTTATAATTTTTGCGCATATTTTTAGGTTTATACAAAAAATTATCCTATAAAACATTTTTAAGTAGTTTAGTTTATTATATTTTTCTATAAATTCTTTTTTATGCGACAAAAACATATACAAAGTATCGAGTCGCAATTTCTTATTCCAATCAATTAAAGTATTTACGTACTCCTGCGTTAAATATTTTTTATAGCCAACCGTTAAATCAGTCTTTGAATTGTTTTTTCCATGATGCCGATATAAATAACATACAGCGGAAGTATTTATAGATTCACCAATCAAATGAGCCAATGAAAAAACAACTTTATCAGCACCAGTTTTCCAAAAACTTTTATCAGGATAATATTTTAAAATTTCAAGAGAAGACTTTCTAAACATTGCAGAACTTGAAGGATTCCACTCCCATAATCCAAATGGCGTTTTTTTGATACTCAGATATTTTATCGTAAAACTTTCGTTTGCCTGAAATAGATTTTTAGTATCTGATAATCTAACTTCTGTTTCAATTTCCTTTATTGGATTATTTACATAATTAAGAGAAACCACTTCATTTTTTGAATTTATTTCTCCGCAAGAGGATGAAACAAAAGCAACATTATTCCTTAGGTGTATATATAAAAGTGTATTTAAATAATTTGGAAGTAAAATATCATCTGCATCCACCATGCATACAAATTCCCCTGTAGCATAGCTTAACCCTTTTGTAAACGCAACAAGTTGACCTTGGTTTTCTATCAAATTGATAATCTTTATTTTTTCATGAATTATCCTATTTACAATCTTTGAATTCTTTTCATCCGAACCATCATTTACAATAAAAACTTCCCAATTTGTATATTCTTGTTTTAAAATACTCAAAATACAATCAAAAATATATTCTCCAAGATTATAATATGTTATTATTATCGATACTTTTGGCTTCTTTAAAATACTATTCTTTATTGACATAAAACAATATTAACATAATCATAAAAAAATGCTTGATTATTTTTTTTGTTTAATATAATATCAAAATTGCCAAAGTTTACTGCATAACAGTATAACAATGTGAAAATTGAATATGGGGAATTAGCTCAATTGGTAGAGCACCTGCTTTGCACGCAGGGGGTTAGGAGTTCGAGTCTCCTATTCTCCAATTTTTCTAAAAGAGAGCCGAAAAGGCTCTTTTATGCATGTTTACAGTATTGGCGGCAAAAAAAGAGTAAAAACCAAAATTTTTAAAAACAGGCTAAAGCCTTTAATCATCTGGGCTTTTAGAGATTCGAGTCTCTTTAGATATTTTTTCTTTGGTTCTAAGTGCTTTGGCAAAAGCCTTTCCGGCATATTCCGGAA
>CALUWK010000012.1 GCA_944324475.1 Candidatus Gastranaerophilales bacterium | reverse complement strand
AGCTCATCTAACGAATGCACTTGTTCAATATCAAGTTTATCCCAATAATCAAGACCGGCTCTTTTTAAAAATTTATCAGATAAACTAAACCCTAATCTTCCAACAAGAAATAATTTTGCACCACAACAGGCACACAAACGAGCTATATTTCCAGTATTTTGCGGAATTTCTGGCTCATACAATACTACATTTAGCATACTTTTATTTTTCCTCAACAAAAAAACGTTTAGATTCAATTATTACTGGCAGACCTCTTAATACACAGAAAACAACTGAAATATAAGCACATATATTTCCAATATATAAAATAAGTTCTTTATGTAAGTATTCTGAGGGAAAATGTCCTGCAATTAAAAAGAAAAAAGCAACCGCCTTACAAACTGCATATGTAAAACGACAAAAGTTTGAAGCAACAATAAATTTAGCTATCTTTCCTTGCATCATTGTAGTTTTTCCAAAAGCAGTATACCCTTTTTCAAATGCTAAAGTCCTAAGTGAATCAGTAACAATTCCTCTTGTTAAAACAATAATAGGAATCAGAATATTTATCCATCCGAGTGCACAAAAGCTTATCCAAAAAACATTTTCAACAATTCTATCTCCCATTATATCCAAAAGAGCGCCTAATTTTGATGAAATATTTAATCTTCTAGCAAGAAAACCATCAAGCCCGTCAAACCACATCAAAATAGCGGTTAACATAAGTGCTGCAATATAAGAATAGTTACAATTTTTGCAATATAAAAGACCAATAACTATAAAAACGAATAATATTCTTGATAAAGTCACTATGTTTGCAATATTTTTTTTTAAATTTTTCATCTTAACCCTCACTTAATTCTTTATAAATTATTTTAGCAACATTTTTTGCACAATTATCAGAAGTTAATAATTGTTTTGTCTTTTTACAACCAGAAATTATTTTTTCTCTTTTTGAATCGTTATCGAGGATTTCAAGAGCACAATTAGAAATTTTATTTGCAGTTGCATCATACATTAAAAATTCATCAACATATTGCTCACCTGTTATTATATTTACAAGACATGCATTTTTTATATTTCTTACAATCAAATAAACTAAATAAAATAATAAAGGACCTTTATAAGCAATCAACATGGGCTTTTCGTACATCGCAGCTTCAAGCGCAACAGTTCCAGATGTTAACAACAAAACATCAGAATAAGCTAATAATTCATAATTTTCATTTTTTATAGTTTTATATTCTACATTAAAAGCATCATCTTTAAGACTTTTTGCTTTGGAAAAAACTATTTGAATGTCATTTCTAGTTTTTTCTATTAATTTTGCAGCTTTGACAAAAATTTTAAGCATATATTTTATTTCAAAAACACGAGACCCTGGAAAAATACTTATTAATTTTTTATTTAAATCCAAATTGTGTCTTTTAAAAAATTCTACTTTTTTATTACAAATTGGAATTTCGGACACGATAGGATGACCAACAAATTCTACATCGATATTTTCATTATCATAAAATTTCTTTTCAAAGGGAAAAATTGTTAGAACCTTGTCTATATTTTTTTTAATTGTTTTTAATCTATATTTTCTTGATGCCCAAATTTGAGGGGGAATAAAATAAAATATCCTAAAACCAGCTTTCTTAAGAGCTTTTGAAATTTGCAAATTAAAAGCACCATAATCAACCAACAGTACTAAATCCGGTTTAAAATCATTTTTTAGATATTCTACAATTTTATAGCCCAATAAAAAATGATCAATAATGCTTTTAATGGTAAGTCCTACTTTTCCCATTTTTTCATGATTCAAAAAAAGCTTAACACCTTCATTTTCGAGATTAGATTCGCCAACACCTTCTATAATAATTTCAGGACATAAACATTTCAGCTCATGTACAACTTTTGATGCATGAATATCTCCTGAATACTCCCCTGTTATTATAAAAACTTTTTTGGTCATTTTACACTGCCACAATTACCATTTTATGTTTGTTTGCATAATCAACCATCTTATTTTGGTTTACTATAATCGTTTCGCCACTTTCAAGCGCAAGCACATTGGCGCCATATTTGTGCATAATTTTTATTGTTCTAAGACCAACCGCAGGTATATCAAATCTCTTATCCTGTGCTGGCTTTGAAACTTTTACAACAATCGCATTTTTTCTTCTGGCAAGTTTGCAACCTCTTTTTATGCACTTATCAGTACCTTCAATAGCTTCAATAGCCATAATCATGCGATCTTTCATGACAACAGATTGACCGATATCAAGCCCACCCATTTCTTTTGCAATTTTATAACCATACTCAATATCTGCTTTTTGAACATTATCAGGAGCAAGTTTAGTTAAAACTCCTTTTTGTACCATTAAATTTTTAATAAAAATTGTTTGATCTAAAATTGTTATCCCTATTTCATTCATTTGTTCAATAATTTTAAGCATAATAGCGTCATCATTCAATTTTTTCATTTGTTTTAATAAATTAATTGCGGTTTTATCCAATTTAGGACGCTTAATTAACATAGTTTTTGAAACCTTACCCAAAAAAGTAAGTTGTTTAATATTTTCTGACAATAAAAACTGTTTAATTTTTTCTACTTGTCCTGGACCATAAGAGACAACTTTATTACAATATTTTTTTAATTCTTTAAAATTATCTGACGAAAGAGAAATGCAAATAATTTCAAAACCGTTTTCCTTGGCACTTTTTGCCATTTCAATCGGCAAAAAACCATCTCCTGCAATTAAACATTGTCTATGCTCAAGAACTATATTTTCCATTTACAAACTAAACTCCATGGTATCTTTTTTACTAGAACTTGTTGAATCTTGCTCTATATTTGTTTTTACGTTTCCAACAGCTTCAAACGTTTTAGGATTAACTGTCATGGTAATTTTATCAGCTTCAACCGAATTGATGCCTTTTTCAACAATCTTTGACCTGCCTATAAAAATTATTTTTTCAGGTTTATTTGTCTTTGGATTTATGTGCATAACAGCTTTTGGACCATCTGCAACATAATCAGAATACTTCACATTTACTTTACCTGTAGCCATCATTGTATTTGACTTTCTGTCGTATTGTTGACTTCTTGCATTAATTATTACCCTGTCACCATTTTCAAAAGTAACATCAGACAATGTATTTCCTGAAACTATTATGTCTTGCCTTAATTTTGAATATTGAATATTATCTCCCTTGATAATACTGCGATCCTGCTTAATCATTGCCCTTGAAGATAATTTAATATTTTTTACATCTCCGTTTTTATCGGTTAATGCATAGGCATTATCCGATGTAGCTACCATATCTTCATAATTAATTACAACTGAACCAGTGGCTTTCATTAAGTTCGTATTTGTATCATATTCTTGAGTATCTGCAGTAATTATGATAGTGGGTTTCTTGTTTTCCAAAACGTTTGTTTGAGAGCTGCCTTGAGCGATTATTACTTTTTTTATCAATGAAACTTTTATAATATCTGCTTTTACCTCGTGTTTTTTATTACCTTTTATTTGATATGCATAAGGTTTATCAAAAAAAGTTGCAAGCGAAGGTTTCTTTGTTTCAGGTTCTAAATCCAAATCTGCCCTTGGTGACTGTACAATAACATCTCCAACCTGAACTTTTACGTCACCCGTAAAGTGACCCTTATTTTTATCCATATCTATTTCTTGTTTTTTAGATTCTATAGTAATTGCAAATACACTTGTGCAAAAAGTCAAAACAGATAATATTAAAATACATATACTAATCTTTTTCATAATAATTAATTTAACATAAAATCATAATTGTGTATATTTTTTCTTAGCGTCATCGTCAGCATATAATTTAACTATGGCATTACCAATTATTTTAAAATTAGTTAAAGTAGAATTAAAAACTGCCTTTTTAGATTTTGTGACAATTTTTCCATTTTGCATATATTGAACATTACCATTAGCAAGAATGTCTAGACCTTGACCTTGCCAAATAAGTTCATCTGCATATAGTTGAGAACCGTCACGTCCGACAATTAAATTGTTTCCATTTAAAATTACCTTTTTGCTTTTTTCATCGTATGTACCTTTATCAGATTTAAAACTTACCGAAACTTCTTCTTTATCATCATAAAAATTTCCTATAACATCATTTAGTTGCACGCTATTATGTTCTGAGTCATATTCGCCTGACTTAGCATAAAATTCCCAATATTTTTTTTCATCTCTTGTTTCGGTTGCAATTATATTCTTTACAATAGCATGTTGGTTTTTCATTGAGTCATTTTTACTATTTTTTCGAACTGTCTTTGTAATAGACCATGACCAAATAATTCCCCAACTCAAAACAAATACAAAAATTAAAAACAATGTCTTCAATAATAATTTCTTATTCATAAAAGAATAATATCATAAATTTTAATTAAGTAAATTTACAAATAACACTTTTTCTCGCAATCAACAACACCTGCATATAATTCAACATATTGCTTAGCAGGACTTGAATCAATTTTAGTCAATAAAACTTCTTCAACTTGAAAAAAGCCGACTTCAGCAGACATCTCAACTTCAATTCTTATAGGTTTTCTTTCACCTTTGCAAATAGTTATTCTATTTATAGCATTAGCAGAATATTTATGAATATCTCCAACTTTGGGACTACTGCTTATTGCAAGCGGGATTCTTGCTCTACCCTTTGTCATGTCACATCCATCAGCAATTAATACAATTCCAGCTTCAATAGAATGTATTTTTTTTGATGACATGTGCCCTACTATTGATTCCAATGTAAGAGCTTTTATTACGGTTCTTCTTTTTAAATCATTCGGAAAAATATTTAAAAGTGCCCTTTCTATGATGTGTTGAGCTAAAATAACCGACATATTTTCATGACTTTGTCTAGAAATTGCCATTCCAAGATCATGCATAGAACCAGCAAGTATCACTGCACACATACTATCATCAAAATTACCGGCCTCTTCTTTTTCCAGTGAAGTCTTAATTCCAGATTTTTGCAAAATGTTAAGCATTTTAATTGCGTTCAAGGCAACTTGGCGCATATGCACAGGGCCATGGTCATTAAAACCAAGCCTTTTAATAGAAACAATATTTGCATATTCTTGCAACTCTTGTAGTTCTTCATCATTATACAAATATTTTACAAGATTTGTACAAATTTCATTACCTTCTAACCTTTTAAAGATTTTATTTTCTATTGAAATTTCTTTGGCAGACTTCATCTATATTACCTGTATCCTTAATACAACTATTCACATGATAACACGTTTTTATTTAATAAGAAGTATTTAAATGGTTTATTAACTTTTGTAAAAATTTTTATATATCTAACAATTATATAAAATATATATTTTTTTTATATATAGGTGTATCATGAGAGATTATTTAAACATAAATGAATTAAAACTTGATTTCACGGACTACCTTAAAAGTAAGGGTGAAATTTCCGATGAAAAAAATTCCAGTGATACAGTTAGCATTTTTATGCATGCGGATGAATTTAAGGAGTATCTTAAAACTGAGCTTAAATTTGATATTTCAGTATGTTATAAAAGCATAAATGAAATATTAAACATGCAAATTGTAGATGGTAAACTTGTCGATAAAGATAAATTGCAGGATGCAGAAAATGAAAATTTAAATAAAATTGAACATGAGACTGATGTTGTTGTAAGTGACGAAACTCAACAAAATGATATTAATGACTTAAGCGAAAAAATCGATGCAGACCTTGCAGATGAAATACAAACAAACCAAACTCAGGATTCAGCGGAAACAAATTTACTATTTGATATATTTAATGAATTGTTAACTGATGAAAATTTTTTAAACGCCATTGACAAAGATTTAAATTCTGAAATAAGCAATGAAGAATTGGAAAATTTCTTTAATACAATAAAGTCTTTTGACTATGATGATTCTGATATTTCATTAAACGACATTCTTGCAGCAGTTGAAAAGATTAATGACTCCACTTTTGATGAATTAACGTCCGAAGAACTGCCGCAAGAAAAAATAGAAAATTCTAAAATGCAAAGTACTGCACCAACAGGATATAATTCCTCATACCCAAATTCTATAGGAGACTACACTAAAGATAATACTCCCGAAGAAAAAACGCTTGATAATATGACTAAAGAGGAATTAACCAACGAATTAACAACTGCACAAAATGATTTAACCACAAAGAAAAATGCTCTAACTTCAATTTTAGATGGTTCAAACGCAGTTTTAAGTCAATTACAAGCAAACATTGATGCATCATACAATTTATATTTAAGTGAATTAAATAATGTAGATGAAAATATGGCTCAACAAGTAGATGCTCTTAAAGTATCTATTGACTTAAAAGAAGACGAAATTATAAAAAAAGATATTGAAATATTAAATCAGGAATCTGCAATATCAATTTCTGAAACCACGTACAATAATGCAGTTTCTACAAGAGAAGTATTGGAAAGCACTCTATCAACCCTAAAACAGGTTGATACATCAAATTTCGACGAATCTCAAAAATCAGAAATAAGCCAAAAAATAAGTAACTTAGAAAGTGAAATACAAGCAGCAAAAACAAATGAGCAAAACGCAAAAACAGATTTGGATAGTAAAAAAACAGAACTTGAAAATTTAAATACACAAAAAGAAGACCTCAAAAGCGGTGAAGGTGGGCTGGATGAACTAAATTTACAAATGACCGAATTAGAAAATGAAATTCAAAAAAAATATCCGCAAATACAAGAATATTTAGATGCATATAAATTATCAAAACAAGAGTATGATACTCAAAAAGAAACAATGCTTTCAACTGCAAAAACAGAGTTAGAAACATCTCAAAGTTATGTAAATGATGTTCAAAAAGCTTTAAATAATAGTGAAAACAGAGAAAAAGCATTAGAATTTAGTTTTGATGGATTGACTGACCTGACAAAAACAGCAATAGAACTGGCATATTCGCAACTTGGCGTATCTGAAACAGAAGGAGAAAACAGAGGTGATAACGAAAAATATGGCGCAGGTGCAGGAGTTGCATGGTGTGCGGCGTTTGTCTCGTGGTTGTTTGGTGAAGGACAAAATAACAGTGGAAACAATCCTCTTAAATTTACATCTAGCGTATCTGGTCTTCGCGAACAAGCACAAGCAGCCGGATATTATTCCAAAGTAGGCACATATACGCCAAAACCTGGCGATATCATGATACAAAAAAGCAATGGTGCTTCGCACACAGGTATAGTTGTAAAAGTAGAAGGAGACACAATTTATACTATTGAAGGAAACACTAGCGATGCTGTAAGAGAACGCCAATATACAGTAGGTTCAAATTCGCACGGAAAAATCTCAGGATGGATAAGAATGAACGAATGGAGTGCAGCTGTATAGCTAAGTACCAATTCCAAAATATTCAAATTTATGTTTTAACAGTTTCTCTTTTTGATATAAATTTCTGGCATCAAATATAATGGGCCTTTTTAATAGCAATTTTATTTTATCAAAATCTAAATTTTTAAATTCAGACCATTCTGTTAACAATAAAAGTCCATCTGAATCCTTTAAAGAATCATATTTGTCAGTATAATAATTTATTTTATTCTTAAAAATTTTTTTTATATTATCCATTGCTTTTGGATCAAACACATTTATTTTAGCATTATAAGAAAGTAACATATTAATTACATCAACTGAGGGAGCTTCTCTTATATCACTGGTATTTGGTTTAAAAGACAATCCCCAAATAGCAAAAGTCATACCACTAATATTATAATTAAATTTTTTTAATATTTTATCTACAAATAATTTTTTTTGACATTCATTAACCTTTTGTACAGAAGAAATTATATTTAAATCATAATCAAATTTTTTTGACATGTTGATTAATGCTTTAATATCTTTCGGAAAACAACTACCACCATATCCTATTCCAGATGAAAAAAATTTATTACCAATTCTTGTGTCAGCCGACATTCCTTCTTTCACATATTTTATATTTGCGCCAGTTTTTTCACATAAGTTTGCAATTTCATTTATAAAAGAAATTTTTGTAGCAAGAAAAGAATTTGCGGCATATTTTGTCATTTCTGCAGATTTAAAATCCATAAAAATCATTTTTTTAAAATCTGGGGTAATTGGTTTATATACTTCTTCCATAACTTTCATAGCTTTTTTTGAATCAGTACCAATTATAATTCTATCAGGTTCCAAAAAATCTCTGACTGCCTCACCTTGTCTTAAAAATTCAGGATTAGCAACTACATCAAATTCAATATTTGTAACATTTTTTATAATTTCTCTAATTTTTTCAGTTGTACCAACGGGTACTGTTGATTTTAATACAATTACTTTATATTCATTAATAATTTCTGCAATTAAGTTTGCAGTTGATAAAACACAATTTAAATCACAGCTTCCATCGTCATTTTGCGGGGTACCCACTGCAATAAAACAAACTTTTGAACCCTGTAGAGCATTTTTGATATCAGTTGTAAATTGCAATCTTTTATTTAAAACATTAAATCTAACAAGCTCGTCTAGTTTCGGCTCATATATTGGCAATATTCCTTTTGACAAATTTAATATTTTTGTAGAATCAATATCGATACATATAACCTCATGACCAAGATTGGAAAAGCATGCTCCAGCAGTTAAACCAACATAGCCTGTACCTATTATGCATATTTTCATTGATCATTCCTCATGGATTATTTATCTTTTAAATTTCTAACCAAAAACTTGATTAATTTGGGATGTTTAGATATTGACTTTAAAAATTGATATCTGGGTTTTAAAATTAAATAACTAATAAATAAACTTGGATTTTTAAATATATCACTTAATTTTAAAGCTCTGCATTTTGTTCTCAAATCTTTAAGATAAAAACGTTTAAATAAAACCATGGTTGAATATTTATCAATGTTTTTATTTGAACCGTAAAATTCTTTTATATTCTCTGAAAAAATATTCTCTGAAATACTATTAATAAATCTAACTGCAAAATCAATTTGAGTTATAGTATCAGTTTTTATTGCATTATCTTGAACAATAGACCAATCAAAATCTTTTTTACTGTCAATAAAAAATTTGCAATCAAATATAGAATATAGTATTCCTGCCTTACTTGTAGCTTCTCTTAAATTTCTTGCTAAATTAACAAGAGTTATAAACATCATATCTTCTAAACAAGGAACCAAAGCCTTTACACCAAATACACTTTGCAAAGAAGCTCTTTTATATAAATCAGTTAAAAAATTTTTTTCACATTTCGTACCCATACTAATAAAACGATGAATATCAATAGCATTTCTGCCGGTTTTTTTGTCATGCAAATCTACCGAGTGAACATCAATTTTTTCATAATAATAGCCAAGTGGTACAATAAGTTCTACTGATTTCATAAAATCATTTTCTTTTACAAGAAAATCAACATCCCCCATTATCCTTGGTAAATCTTGCCTAAAATGTTTCATGGCTAAACCTTTTAAAATGAGAGGATATATATTGTTTTCATTTAGAACTTTACCGGCCTTAATAAAAGGTGAAATTATGACAATATTATTCATTCTATACCTTTGAAATAAAGGTGCTGTAATTTTTTGTAACTTATCATTCAAATGCAAATTTGGATGATATTTTTTCAAATATGCAAACAATAATAATTTTGATTCAGATAATTCACCTACATTCCAATTTGACAACAATACATCAAGCAGCGATTGATCAAAATCATTTGAAAAAATACATTTCAGCAATTTTTTTTCATTTTCCAATAAAATTTCATCACAAAAATTGTCAATTAATATGTCTGTTGTTCCGATATTTTGCATATTTTCTTCCAGTTTTTATACAAGACTATAATAAATTAAATCATAAACTAAATTTTAAGTAATTACTTTACTTCTTAATTTATCTCTAAGAATTTTTGCATAATCTTTATATTCATCTGCTTGATTTGTTATTCCAAAATTATTGTCATGTATTCTTCTATAACAAGTAATAAAATCAACTTTATGTATAAAAAAACCTTTTTTTTCAAGTCGTTCTGTTAAATCAATAACGTCACCCGTAATTGTATCTTCCCTAAAAAAACCAATAGTATCAAATATTTCTCTTTTAAACAAAGTAGAACCAGTTAATATATTTGTAAATGGGGCAGGATTTACAAAATTTTTTCTATGAGGTGTATCAGGTGAACAAAAATTCTTTAATTTTGCCATTACTATTTTATATTCTTTATTTTTTTGCATTTCATCATACAGCATGCTCAATGCATTCTCAGCAAGGATGTCATCTTGATCTATAGTTAACCAATAATTTCCTCGCGCTTCTTTAATTCCTGTATTTTTACCAGCCATTTGACCTTTGTGCATTTTATTCACAATTACCCTACAGCCAAAAGATTTTGCAATTTTAACTGTACTGTCAGTACTTAAATCATCCACTACAATAATTTCGTGATTAAAATTTTGTTTTTGGATACTCGTAATTGTTTCTCCAATATATTTTTCACCATTAAACGATGGGATAACAACAGAAATTAAATCTTTCATATTTTCCTTCTTTGCAATTTGTAACTTCTTTTCAAAAAAATATTTATCTACTATAATAATACCTGATAAGATAATTTACAAATTATTAACTAAAATTTTAATAATATAAATTATATTGTTATATAATAAATTTATAGTTAAATAAATTGTTAGATACGCAAAACTAACTATGTTACAGATCTTATGGAATAAGGAAATAGAGAAAATAAAACATGCAGGATATTTAAAAGAAAATACCCTTGTCACAGATGCCTTAATTGAAAATTTCTTTGATCAGATTTTAGGACTGGAAGAAAAATTGTTATTAAAATTAGTATTATCGAAAAATCCTCAACAAAACGATTTGGATAATTTGCTTAATTTATGGAATATAGAAAAAAAGCATGGTGCAAAATCATTAATTTTATCCTATTTACTAAAATCTAACCCTAACTTGAAAGCAACAGAATATGAAGAACCTCGTTTAAAAGGACTTTTGTTGAACCAACGATTTAAAAATTTAAATACCTTATCTCATTTTAAAAAAATCGGAACACATTTAAACAATAATAATATTATACCTCTCGTTTTTAATGACGGATTAATGAAATCAATAAATCCAAACTATCCCAGATATATAAACGATATCAATTTAATTGTTTCTAATAAACATTGGGTAAAATCAGCAAAAATTGCAAAATCATTAGGTTATCATTTTAGAAGGATTAATCATGATACTTTTGCAATTTTAGAAACCAAAAATTCTAAAGAAGGAATAATGGATTTTTGCAAAAATATCCTACCTCAGGCAAAAAATCAAAAAAAATTAATCAAGAACATTACTCAAAGAGCAAAAACAGATATATTATTTGGAATTGAAGCTTATATTCCAAGTTTTGAAGATATTTTGTTTGTTTTATTAATTGGTATCTCGGATAATTTAAGATGCGATAAAACCTATGCGGATTTGTTAAACAAAATTTTAGATTGTAATTTCATATTAAAAAATTATCCTGAACTAAATTGGAATATAATCGTTGAAAATACCAAATTAGCTGGTCTTGAAGTTAAATTAAACTTTGCAGTTAAATTTATTAAAAAAATTTCAAAAAATATTATTCCAGATAACTCGACTTTCTTTGAAAAAGAAACAAATGATTATTCAAATATGGTGTTGTTTGAAAATCTATATTATTCAGATTTACAAAAAGAATGCAGGGCTTTAAAATTTAAAGAAATTTTTAAAAATCCGGCTCTAATAAAAAAATACATCACTTTGAAAACTAAGTATAAATTTTTAAAATCTTTAAATAATCACCCTAAATTAATTCAAATATTAATAAAAGATTTAAACAAAATATACAGCAATTAGGAAAGTTGCCAGATGAAAATAACAAATTTAAACAAATCAGAAATTAAGGAAATTTTTAATATTATAAAGGAACATATTTTTCTTAACGAAGAAAAATGGGTCAGATATGTAAATTTAGGTTGCAAAATTGTTAAAATAATTAGTTTTAATGATAATTTTCTACCTTTAGTTGAAAAACAATTAACTTTTGTCCTTGAAGATTCATCTAAAAATTATGATGATACACTCTATATTTGGAATGAAAAAGACATTTTACCATTGGTGAAAAAAATAATTGAAAATAATCAAAAAATAAATACAAGGATAAAATTTGAAAAAGTATACAGAAAAGCACAAAAAGTTGAAAAAACAACAGAAAACGAAATTTATAATATTCAAATAATTGATGAAACTTATTCAAAAACTAAACCAATTATTGACTTTCAAACCACAAGGGGTTTTATAATTGCAAACGATTTTGAAAACAATGAATATTTCTATAATGCAGCAGATTTATCGCCCGAGGAATTTATTAAAGAAGGACATATATTTGTACAGTTTTTTAATAATATTTTAAAAACTGACAGATCAAACTTAATACACGGTGCAGTTATAGGATATAATAACAACGGAATTTGTTTTTGCGCAAGAGGACAAAGAGGAAAATCTACTCTTTCCGTATTATCCATGCTCAAAGGGTTTGAATACGTATCTGACGATTATTTAATTTTGCACCAAAACGAAAAAAAAGAGCTATTATCCAGCCCCATTTATTCAATAATAACACTTTCACCTGAAATGTATAATCGTTTATATGATTTAATGGATGGTGTAAGATTTGTTTCAAATAATGCACGAAAAGACAAATATGTTTTTAATATAGCAAATTTTCATGACAGATTTAGAAAAAATTATCCAATCAAATTATGTATTTTTCCTGAGATAGTAACAGATAAAAATCCTCAGATACGCCCATGTACACTAGATGAAAAAGGTCGAGCAATAGTTCAAATAGTTCAATCGACATTATCTCAAACTCAGGATTTATCTGAACATTACACAGTTAAAAAAATTATTAATATGGTGAAAAATTTGCCATTTTACAAGTTTAATCTTTGTTATGATATAGATAAAAATACTGAATTTTTAAGAGAATTTATGTTAAAATTTAAAACTCTAGAAAACAAAATAATAGAAACAAGTAAAATAGCGCTTGATATAACATTTGATTTAGCCAATATTCTAGACACAGAACAAGGTATTATTTATTCTTTAAACAAATTTGCAACAAATATATATGAAAATTTAATTAATTCTGTTCCAAAAAATGAAATAATATCCGAACTTAAAAAATATCTGAACAAAAACCAAAACATTATTGACGAATTTGAAATTTTTGTTGAAAATTTAAATAGTAAAAATTTATTACTTGCAAATAAAAATTCAAAAAGCATTTTTATAAATGACAACTTTGCAATTGAAAATAATTACAAACTGTCTATGACGGAATATAAATTTGAAAAAAATATAGAATTAATAAAGTTAGGAGAAAAAAATGTCAAATTATGCACTAAATGAGGAAAAAATGTTTGCAGATGTTGCAGATGGCGTTGCGATAATAATAAATTCAGAAACAGGCATATATTACGGTTTAAATAAATTTTCTACAAATGTCTACGAAAATATCGTAAATGGTGCTTCTAAGGAAGATATTTTAAGTTGTTTAAAATCATACAAAAATTGTCCTAATGATATTGAAATTAGCTTGGATAACTTTATAAACAGATTATTAGAGCTTAATATAATAAATAAATCAGATAAACAAACAAAAGAAATTTATTTAAGTGAAGATTTAGCAAATTTCAATTCTTTTACATTCGATTTAAAAGAATATAGCGACGCACAAGAGCTGCTTTTGGCTGATCCTATCCATGAGGTTAAAGAAGAAACAGGCTGGAGTCCGGAAAAAGAATCAATAGGCTATACAAAAGAAGAAACATTAGAAAGAGAGAAAAAGGTTGAATAGTCTATGAATAAATTATTTTATATCAATGAAAATCTTTGTTCGGAATGTATACGTTATACAATCTGCATTTTTGGCATAAAATTTAATTTTAAAAGAAAACATAAATTAAAAGGGAATCCGGTAATTTTTTTGATTGCATATTCTTTTTCACTTAATGGCGGGAAAAAATCTAAAATTGTAAAAAATGCTTCCGATCATAAAAAAAATATTGATATACTCAAAAAAAATCTTTCAGCGGATTCATTAAATAACTTAAATAAAATTTTAGAAAGAATTAACAAAATATTATATGCAGTGAAAAATAATATAGCTTTTGATGATAATTTTATATACAGCGATGATGAGCTTGTACAACTTGAAAAAATAAAAAAAATGAAAAATGAAATAATACAAAAAGAAAATTATTATCAATACAAAGACTATAAATTACCCAGAAGTTTTTTTTCTCCTTCGGTATTTGTTTATAAACACGGGATTGATACCCTTAAAACATTTAATAACATTGGAAATAAAACTATATTAGATGTGGGCACATGTACGGGTGATTCAATTTTAGTATTTAGAAAATATTTGAAAAACAATATTATTGGTTTTGAACCGGTAAAGGCAACTTATGAAATTGCACAAAATACTTTAAAATTAAACAATATTCAAAATGCTAAAATTGAACAAATTGGTCTGGGCGCAAAAGAAGAAGATATTGAAATCTGCATTTTTCCCGAACAACCCGAATATTCCTCAATTGAGTGCAGAAAATCAACCAACAAAGAAACTGTTAAAATAAGAACCCTTGATTCCTATGTAAAAGAAAATAATCTACAAGTAGGTTTAATTAAAGTTGATGTTGAAGGTTTTGAACCGCACTTTTTAAAAGGTGCAATCAATACCTTAAAGGAACAAAAACCTATTTTGCTTTTGAGTATTTATCACAATTATCATGATTTTTATAAAATAAAGCCATGGATAGAAGATTTAAATCTGGGCTATAAATTTGACTTTTTTAAAGGAATAGACGGCGATCCTGTCGGAGAAACTCTTTTAATATGTGAGGTATATTAGCCGTGCCGAAAATTTCAATTATTATCCCTGTATATAATACCGAAAAATATCTGAATAAATGCCTTGAGAGTATAGTTAAACAAACATTAACAGATATTGAAATTATTTGTATAAATGATAATTCCAACGATAACAGTTTAACCATTTTAAATAGTTATGCATCATTGGATAACAGAATTAAAATAATAAATTTAACTTCTAATCAAGGTGTCTCAAAAGCAAGAAATATTGGCATTAAAGAAGCAATAGGGGAATATATCGGTTTTGTAGATAGTGATGATTTTATTGAATTAAATTTTTACGAAAAATTATATATTAAAGCTCAAGCAACTCAATCTGAAGTAGTCAAAGGCAATATTTATGATTATTGCGAAAATACTAAAAAATCCTTTTTATCGTTTTTTTACGATACCAATGAAAAAATAATGAAAAACAAGGCATTTTTTTGTTATGGCTTCACCTCTGCAATATATAAAACCGAGTTTATAAAATCAAACAATATATTATTTCCGGAAAATATAACACACTTTGAAGACCCTTATTTTAGCATTTTAATTAGTCTCTTTTTAAATAAGCTGGAATTTCAAAACGATGCAATATACTATTATACTAAACACGAAAATTCTGCTTGCTCAAATGATTTAAATTTAAATAAGACTTCTGATTTTATTAAATCAATTAAATTGATTATAGATAAAATAAACAGTACAAATATTAAAAAAGACGATTACTTTATATATTCAAATTTTTTACTAGAACAATTAATTCCTTGGTGCAGTAATACAAAAATTCCTGATAAAGATAATGTTTTAGCCATAAACGGTCTCTTTAATCTGATTAATTCTTTTAAGTATAAAAAAGAAGAAATTTTTGAATACTATTTTTTAAACAAAAAGAAAAATATTGTTCTTCAAAAAAAGTTTGAAAACATAAAAATGGCAAAACTTTTAAGAGAAAGGATATCAAAATAGCTTTGGCTAATTGTATTTTAAATAATGAATATGATTTTATCTTTGGAATAGGAGAAGCCTGCTCGTGTTCTGAAACACTAAGGAAATGCGGACTTCAATTTCAAAGTTATCCTCTTGATTGGCTTTATGGCGGGGATATTGAAACCAGAGTCAATCTTTTGGTAAACAATTTTGAAGATTTCATAAATATTGATGACCTGCAAAAACAAGGTGAACGTGAAAATCCCCTACCTTGCGATATATACGCAAATTTAAAAAATAAAATTGTATTTAACCATGACTTTCCTTTAAGAAAAAATTTAGATGAGACATATCCTTTGGTATTCGAAAAATATAATCGCAGAATAAAAAGACTGTATGAAAATATTAATAATTCTAATAAAATATTAATTGTATACATACAAACACCTGCAACTAAAACGAAAATTAAAAAAATCATTCCAAAAATTAAAATTGCCCAACAAGAAATAAATAAAAAATTTCCAAATATAAAAATAAATTTACTGTATATTGCTAACAAAAATTTTTTTATACCATTTAAACTAAAACTAAAAATAACTCGTAATTCATTACTATACATTACAAATTACAAAAGAAAAGATAACTCACTACCAGATTTTATAGTAAATCCTGATGTTTTAAATAGAATTTTCAAAAATGTAAAACTAAATAAAAATGTAATAAAAAACCATGAGCAAAAAGCCTGGGTAATGCAATAAAAGAGATAAATATGATAAAAGTTTCAATAATAATACCTGTATATAATGCACAAAAATATTTACACAGATGTTTAAATAGTGTAATCAATCAAACATTAAAAGAAATTGAAATAATTTGCGTAAATGATTGTTCGAATGATAATTCGCTTGAGATATTGAGTAAATATGCAAACAAAGATAAAAGAATAAACATTATTAACTGCACAAAAAACGGCGGAGAATCTGTTGCAAGAAATATCGGCTTGGATAATTCAAACGGTGAATATTTAGCTTTTGTTGATAATGATGATGAAATTGATTTAAATTTTTGCGAAAAATTATATTCAAAAGCCAAAGAAGAAAATGCCGATATCTCAAAAGGAGAAGTACATATAATCGGCTATGACGGAAAAGAAACATACAGCCATTTAAATAGCGATATAAGAAAAAATAATTCCAAGCTTTATTTTGCATATTATTGGTGGACAGGGATATATAGTTCAAATTTGATAAAACAAAATAATATAAGATTTCTTGAAGGGTATCCGTTAGGAGGCGATGTTTTATTTTTAAACCAAGCAGTATTAAAATCAAATAAATTGGCTCTTGTTGATGACGTTTTTTATCACTATTACAGAAGAGAAAATAGCGGTGATTCCCTAATATTACCCAAAGAAAAGATAATTTCAGCACTAACTATCCATGAAAAAATAATTGACAATATAAAAGCCACAAATATAGACGATAAAAATGGAGTAGGTTTTTTAAATTTTTGGAATTTAAAGGCTGCACTTGATTATGCGTTTAGAAATAAAAAAATTGATATTTTAAAAATGTGTTTGGATAGAGCATTCGTTTTTTACGAAAAAACAAAATACAATTTAAAACCCGAAGCAGAATCTTTTTATCCGATTATCCTTGATATGCTGGAAAAAGGAAAAAGAGAAGAACTGTTTGAATTTTATTTAAAAAATGATTCGTCAATTAAGATGTTAATGGCAAATTTAAGATTTTTACACAATAGAAAAAAGGAAATGTATGAAGTTAAATAAATTATTTAATTTAAAAGAAGCAAAAAATGACCACATTCAAGTTACCCTTTTAGGAATTAAAATTAAATTAAATCCAAAAAAATTGATTTTCATAGAAGATACTTTCAGAGGCGGTAAAAGAACGATATATTTTTTTGGTTCAAAAATTTCTTACACCAGAAAAAAGAATTTCTTAAAAATCATTCCCGAAAGCAAGTCTGCTCATAAATTTCTGGATGGATTAAGAGGAATTGAAATTGGTGGAACGTCCTATGCTCCTTGGGGATTAAATACTTTAAATATAGATTTTTGTGATATAGATAACCATTATTCAAATGTAAGTAAAGAATGTTACAATATCGAACCTCGAAAAGTCGATATAGTATCATTTGGAGATAATTTACCTTTTAAAGATAACGTTTGGGATTTTGTTATAAATTCTCACGCACTTGAACATTTTTGGGACCCTATCGCTGCTTTAAATGAGTGGATGAGAGTCATAAAACCTAATGGATACATATATATGAATATTCCGCATAAAGATAGAACTAATGATAAAGATAGACCAACAACAACAATAGAAGAGCTTGAATATAGGCACACTCATCCAAGTGAAGCTCCGGATCCGACCATAGATTGTCATCATAACGTTTGGAGAACACAAGATTTTCTTGATTTATGTAAACATTTAAATTTAAATGTAATTTATTCATCCGACAAGGACGACAGAGATGGAAAAGGCTTTACAGTTGTAATTCAAAAGGAAAGTGCAAATTAATATGGAAAAAATTAATGTAGGTATAATAGGATGTGGGGCGATTGGAAACGCACTTATTAGATGGCTTAATGAAAATAATCAAAATTGCAACATATTAAAATATGACCCACCTAAAAATTTATATGATGATATAAAAAAATCAGATATAATTTTTATCAGTATTCATATTTTAACTGATGATAATTATCAACAAGATTTAACGCTTCTTGAAAATTTAATACAGATGTGTCCGAATGTTCCAATTTTTATCAGAACCACAATAAAACCAGGAACGACTGAGATGTTATCAAAAAAATTCAACAAAGACATTAATTTTATGCCTGAATTTTTAACAGAAAGAACTGCGTATAGCGATTTTTGCAATCAAAAAATGATTTTTACAAATCATATTAATTTATTAAAAGAAATTTTTATAAACAAAGATTATGTTGTTATGAATTCAAAAGAAGCAGAAGTTGCAAAATATGTTCATAATGTCTTTGGGGCACTGAAAGTTACATTCTTTAACGGAATTTATGAATTTTGTAAAGATATTAATATTGATTATAAGAACGTTATCCAAGGTGCACTGTTAAGCGGGTATATAAATTCACCCCATACGCAAGTGCCTGGGCCTGATGGGCAATTTGGATATGGCGGAAAATGTTTTCCGAAAGATGTCTTAGCATTTATAGATTGTACAAAAAATCTCAATATAAATAATTTAATTAAAATTATACCTGAATTAAATGCTATATACAGAAACAAGTCTTATATTTCAGAGGAAAATTATGTTAAAAATTTCAGCAATAGTACCTGTTTATAATGTAGAAAAATATATTCAAAAATGTCTCGAAAGCTTAATAAACCAAACGCTTCAAAATATTGAAATTATTTGCGTTGATGATTGCTCAACAGATAAAAGCACATCTATTATTGAACAATATATGCAGCTTGATAAAAGAATTAAATTAATAAAAAATAATATCAATTCTGGTGCCTCATATACAAGAAACAAAGGAATTAACCATGCAAACGGCGAATACATCGGTTTTATAGATGGTGATGATTATATAAGTTTAAATTTTTTTGAAGATTTATATAAAAAAGTTAATAAAACAAATTCTGAAGTTGCAAAAGGCACTTTTGAAATTGTATCAACAAATTTTTCTACAAAATCTGATTTAAATGAAAAAATTAAAAAAAATTTAACATATTTTTTTGGTGAATACACAACTGCAATATATAAAACCTCCTTTCTTAGAGAAAATAATCTATATTTTCCGCAAGATATCTCGACTTTTGAAGACCCATATTTTAGTGTAAAAACTGCAAAAAAAATTAAAAATATTTGCTTTGTTGATAATTCAATTTATTACTACATAAGACACGAAGGAAGTAAATCTCATAATGTAAGTCTTGAAAAAATGAAAGATAGAATTAAATGTGCAAGAATTATACTAAATGAAGCCGAAAATGAAGAAAATTATAAAATTCTTCTAAATGATTTAATTTTATATGTATTTTTTATTACTTCATTTAATCTAAAAGATACAGAAATAAAAAAATTTCTTACAGAAGAAACAAAGAAAATACTGCTATTACATCCCGAATATAATATCGAAAGAGATTATGATAAACTCTATAAAAAATGGTATCTATTTAAGATGCAAACAATGATGAAAAAAATTAGAACCAAGGTTATATAATGAATAATTTATCTGAAAAAATTTTAAAAGCTTATTCTATAAATAAAGATATCAAAATACTTGTTAATTATATTAAACCCTCTTTTTTATTTAAAACAAATATTTTAACGCCTATTCATCTTGGAAGATCAATAGCAAAAGACCCATCAAAAGACGGTACAATAACACAAGACGATTTAAAATGGCTTTATGATAATTGTATTGGAGATGATGATTTTAATGAAAATATCTCATATACTAATCGCAGAGTAGGATTTTTAACTGGAACTTATTGGGCATATAAGAATTATGATAAACTTGGCAATCCAGAATATTTTGGCTCATTTGGTTATAGAAGATTACTTGATCCTGGATTTTTAATCAATTTACAAAATTATGATTTAATATTACCAAAGAAAAAAGATTTCAAATTTGAAACACTAAAATCACAATTTATTTCTTATCACGGTGAAAAACTTTACGATATGACAATTAAAGTTTTTAGCAAAATTCATAATAGCGAGCAAACAGAATTAAAAAAATACTTTGAAGATACAAAAGGATATTTTGATGAATTATACATTATGAAGAAAGAATTATTTTTCAAGTTTTGTGATTGGATTTTTCCACTTCTCTTTGAATATCTTAAAGAACCACAAATAATACTAAACAACAACGATTATAGAGACATAGGTTTTATAATGGAGAGAATTTGCGGATATTATTTTAATAAACTTACAAAAAATAAAAATCTTAATTACTGTGAAACAGATGTTATTATTACGCAACAAATAAAGGTCAATAAAAAAATTATTAACGAGAAACTTTTAACCAATTTAAGAAAAAATATTAATTAACTGGCAGAAATCCAAATAAATAATATTTATATTTATCTTTATTGATTTTCTTGCGCTTTTTCAAAAGTTTGAGACCACAAAAATAAACGTTCTCAACCAAACGACCCTTTTTATCAAATTTATGAATACTATAAACTAATCTATATTTTTTATTTTTGGTCTTATTTTTTTGAACAAAATCAACTATACTATTTTCAATATCCTTTACGTTGAAAAGTCTATCTCTTAAAAATTTAACCGAACCAAGAATATTAAATTCTGAATCACCAATATAAATTGGCATAAAAGGAACTTTTAGACCTCTTGTAGCAATTATTTCAGACACTCTTGAAGCAAGACTTCCATTATATAGATGTTCTTCTAAAGTGATAATTGGAATATTCATATCTAAAATTTCATTGATTTTTGATACGTCAAGCGGCTTTAAGGTATGCACACTTAAAAGCATAGGAGAGAGTCCTGCCTTTATCATATTTTCACAAAAATCAATACCAAAACTAACATCTGCGCCATAAGTCAACATAGCAAAGTCACATCCATCATATATTGTTGAAATTTTATTAACATCAACGCTATATTTTTTCATTGCACATTTAGCAGTGTTCCAACTTATATACATAGGGCCTTTGTGTTTTAAACTGTATTTAAAAACTTCCCTAAATTCAACATCAGACCCTGGACAACAAACAGTCATATTAGGTAGATTACTCATTAAATTTATGTCTTCGATGGCCCAATGTGAATATCCTGCTTTACAAGAAGAAAGTCCTGATATAAAACCGATAATTTTAACATTAGCATTATTATAAGCACAATCCATTCTAACTTGTTCATAAGCTCTTGCGGTAACATATTGCGCTAAACCAACAACATAAACAGTTTTTCCTCTTAAAGCCAGACCTGAAGCAATACTAATAGCTTCTGCTTCCGCTATCCCAACATTAATAAACTTATTTGGAAATTGCTTTGCAAAATCATCAAAAAAAGCAGTCAATGCTCCATCTACATAAACAATATAAACATCTTCATTTTTATATGCTTCAGCAAGAATAACATTCTTTAAATTTTCTACAGTCATAAAATTTCTGTTCCTTGACAAACTTTTTGAAAATTCTTTTCGCTAAAAGGAGCTGCATGAAAACGACCAAAGCCCATTTCATTTAACGCAAATCTGCAATCTTTACCTTTAATTGTATTTGCAATAACACATTTTGGTTTAGCAGTTTTAGCATTAAATACTCTTTCGAGTTCGTCTATGTTGTGCCCGTCGCATTCTAATACATCAAAACCAAAAGCCTCTATTTGTCGGGCAATATTAGTATAAGTATCGACAATATTTGTTACATAATTATCAATTTGTTGATTATTTCTATCTATAATCAAAGTAATATTTTTAAGTTTTTTAGCTCCAATAAAAATAATCGATTCCCAATTTGTTCCCTCTTGAAGCTCACCATCTCCAACTATAACATAAACATTATATTTACTATCCCAAGCCAGACCAACTCCAAACGGCAAGCCATGACCCAATGAGCCACACGCGACATCTATAGCATCAATATTTCGTTTAGAAACAGCTCCATATAAATCATGTCCTAAAATAGAATCCTCATCGCACATAAATTTATCTAAAAGCTTAGAATCAATCAAACCGGCATCAGCTAGTACTGCAACTTGTCCTAATCTTGCATGTTCTTTTGAAATAATAACTCTGTCTCTATCTAAATTATTTGCATTATTTTTTGTAATATTAGCAATTTTGTTATAAAGCACATACATTATTTCAACACTCGAAAGCGAAGAAGGAATATGTCCTACTCTTGCTTTTTGAGCTGTCTGAAATAAATATTGCTTAACCCGCCTAATTCTTAGTTCATCATTCATAAACAAAATCTTAACACAAAAAGGACTAATTGCATACTAAGAAAAAACAATAATTAAAAAATTTACACTCATTAACAAAACTTTTATTAATTTATCTTGACAAAAAACAAATCACACTTAAATTACTCATATTATAATCAAATTATTATAAAATTTAAATTTACAATATTTTATAATTTAAATTTATATGATAGTATAAAAGAATGGATATAATGAAAAACGATTCCAATATTCCTATTGTCGGTTTTGGCACATTAAACTTAAATGGCAAAGATGGTATAGAGGCTATAATTAATGCCATAAAACTTGGCTACAGACATATTGATACAGCACAAACATACAATACCGAGTATGAAGTCGGAAAAGCAGTAAGATACTGCATAGATAACAATATAGTTCAAAGAAAAGACCTCTTTATCACCTCAAAGATTGATCCTCACAGACCTATTGGATACAATGAAGCTATTAATGCCGTCAATTCAAGCTTAGAGATTATGGGACTTGATTATCTTGACTTGTACTTAATTCACTATCCAAACATTGCTCCTGGGTCTGAATGGAAAAAATTAAATCGCCTAACTTATGAGGGATTAGAAGAATGCGTTAATAACAAAAAATTGAAAAATATTGGTGTTTCTAATTTTATGACGCACCATCTTGATGAACTTTTAAAAACAGCAAAAATTCACCCCTTGGTTAATCAAATACATTTGTCTCCGATATGGCAGCAAAAAGAACTTGTTGATTATTGTAATAAAAAAAATATAATTTGTTGTGCATGGTCACCCAGAATTAGACCCTTTGACATTGTTGAAAATATCTTGGGAAGAAAAGTATATGGAGAAATTGAAGATTTAAACAACATTATATTAAATGAAATCTCTAAAAAATACGATAAATCATCTACTCAAATTACAATAAAATGGTGTATACAAAAAGGTTTTGTACCTATCGTAAAAACATCCGACAAACAAAGAATGGTTGAAAACTTAAATGTTTTTGATTTTATGCTCGATAATCAAGACATAAAAAAGCTTGACTCGCTTAATTCAAGACCAGTCTTTCCTGATATTGCACCTGATATTTCATACACTATTTGGGCATATCAACAAAAACTTCAAGAAAAGACAATAGATAAAAAATGGATGTTGAAATTTTTAGGGCTTCAAATTTTAACTTATATGCGTAAATCAGAATTCGAATCGAATTACTGTCTTTTTGGTTTCATCCCGCTAATTAAGACTAAAACCGATAAAAATAAAACCAAGTATTATTTGTTTAATTTTATACCAATATTGAAAAAAGTCCACAAAAATGATCAAAAATACAAATATTATCTATTTAACCTTATACAACTTTTTACATTAAAAATAAAAAAAGAAACAATTAACACAGGTATCGAACTTGTACCTAACTATTTGAAATAAAGGATATCATATGCCGTTTGAATTTGAAGAACAAAAAATAAAAGAGGTCATTTTAATAACTCCAAAAGTTTTCGGAGATTCCAGAGGTTTTTTTATGGAAACCTATAAAAAAACTGATTTTGAAGCAAATGGTATAATTGGTGAATTTAATCAAGACAACCACTCAAAATCATCAAAAGGTGTTTTAAGGGGACTGCATTATCAAAAAGAGCCATTTGAACAAGCAAAAATTGTCAGATGTATTAAAGGCAAGATTTTTGATGTTGCTGTTGATATAAGAAAAAAATCCTCAACCTTCGGAAAATATGTTAAAGTTAAATTATCAGAAGATAATAAAAAAATGCTATATATTCCAAAAGGCTTTGCTCATGGTTTTGTGGCTCTGAGTGATGAGGTTGAAATAGTCTATAAAACACAAGGAGAGTACAATCCCGACGCCGATAGAGGTATAATTTGGAATGATAAAGATATAAACATCAACTGGGAGATAGATTTTGAACCCATACTTTCCGACAAAGATAAAAATCACCCCAATTTAAAGGACATTTAAGGAGCAAATTATGAATATTCTTGTTACAGGCGGAGCAGGATTCATCGGAAGTTGTTTTATAAGACAAATGTTAAATAATCATCCAGATTATAAAATTATAAATCTTGACTGTTTAACATATTGTGGAAATTTATCAAATTTAAACGATATTAAAGATAATAAAAATTATACATTTGTTCACGGTAACATTTGTGATAAAAAATTAGTAAGAGAATTAATATCTCAAGTAAACTGTGTTGTTAATTTTGCAGCAGAATCTCATGTTGATAATTCTATAAGAAATCCTGAAATATTTATTGAAACAAATGTAAAAGGAACGCTAAATTTACTGCAGGCATGCAAAGAAATCGGAATAGAAAGATACCTCCAAGTTAGTACAGATGAAGTTTATGGTACACTTGGAAAAACAGGTTACTTTATTGAATCCACGCCACTTGCCCCAAACAGCCCGTATTCTGCAAGCAAAGCAAGTGCAGATTTGCTTGCAAGAGCATATTTTGAAACATATAAATTGCCAATTCTAATTACCAGATGCTCCAATAACTACGGGCCTTATCAATACCCTGAAAAACTCATTCCATTCTTTATATCAAAGCTTCTAAAAGACGAGAAAGTCCCTGTTTATGGCGACGGAATGAACATAAGAGATTGGCTTTATGTATATGACCATACGAAAGCTATTGATATAGTTCTACATAATGGAAAAATCGGCGAAGTATATAATATCGGCGGTCACAACGAGAAAACAAATCTTGAAATAACTCGTCTGATTTTAAATGCCATGGGAAAAGACGATTCATATATCAATTTTGTTGAGGACAGATTAGGTCACGACAAACGCTATGCAATTTCAAACGACAAAATTCAAAATGAACTAAATTGGAAACCGACTGTAACTTTTGAAGAAGGAATAAAACTAACAATTAATTGGTACTTAAATAATCAAGATTGGATAAAATCAATAGAAGATAAGAAAGCGAGCCTTGTATGACAAAAATACTTGTAACAGGCTCGAATGGCATGCTAGGGCGTGATTTATGTCCAATTTTAGAAAAGGAAAACTATGAAATAATCAAAACAGACATAGATTCTCTTGATATTACAGATTTTTCATCTTCTTGCGAATTTATTAAAAAACATAAACCTGATATTATAATTCATTGCGCAGCCTATACAAACGTAGATAAAGCAGAAGAAGACATAATAACTGCAAGAAATATTAATTTCAAAGGGACTGAAAATCTAGCTAAAATATGTGCTAATTTAGATATTAAATTAGTTTATATCTCTACAGACTACGTATTTGATGGCAATAAAACATCACCATATCAAACAGATGATACACCAAACCCAATAAACAACTATGGATTAACCAAACTAGAAGGTGAAAATGCCATAAAAAAACACTGCAAAGACTACATTATTGCTCGAACATCCTGGCTATATGGAATTTATGGTAACAATTTTGTAGAAACTATGATTAAATTATCAAATAAAGAAGAACTAAAAGTAGTTAATGATCAAACAGGATGCCCAACCTGGACAGTTGAATTATCAAAAGGCATAATTAAACTCATTAAATCAAATTCAAAAGGAATATTCCACCTTTGCGGATCTGGAACAACAAGCTGGTATGGTTTTGCAAAAGAAATTTTTAAACAGGCGAACTTAAATGTTAATTTAATTCCTTGCACAACAGACGATTTCAAAAGACCAGCAAAAAGACCAAAATATAGCGCCATGAACAACAATAACATTTTAAGAGACTGGAAACTTGCACTTAGTGACTACATGAAATTAAGACAGGAGACAAAATGAAAGGTATAATTCTTGCAGGTGGCGCAGGAACAAGACTCTATCCTACTACAATGGTTGTATCAAAGCAACTTTTACCTGTATATGATAAACCAATGATATATTATCCTATCTCTGTCCTTATGCTCGCAGGAATAAAAGATATACTTATTATTTCAACTCCCCATGATATAAATAATTTTAAAAAACTGCTGGGCAGCGGTTCACAATTCGGATTGAATTTTTCATATAAAATTCAACCAAGCCCCGACGGATTAGCACAAGCATTCATTTTAGGGGAAGATTTTATCGGAAATGACTCTGTAGCAATGATTTTAGGGGATAATATTTTCTATGGCGCAGGTTTTTCAAAGGCACTAAAAAATGCCGTAAAAAAAGCAAATGAAAACATCGCAACAATATTTGCCTATTTTGTACAAGACCCCAAAAGATTTGGTGTAGTTGAATTTAATGACAATAAAAAAGTACTTTCTATTGAAGAAAAACCTGAAATTCCAAAATCAAATTATGCCGTTACAGGCCTATATTTCTACGATAATAATGTAATAGAATACGCAAAAAACTTAAAACCTTCCAAAAGAGGAGAACTTGAAATAACCGACTTAAATAAAATATACATGGATAAAAATAAACTTAACGTACAAATCCTTCCAAGAGGCTTTGCATGGCTTGATACAGGTACCCATGATTCACTAATTAAAGCTAGCCAATATGTACAAACTATAGAACAAAATCAAGGCATAAAAATTGCCTGCCTGGAAGAAGTTGCCTATAGAGTCGGGTTTTTAAATAAAGAAGAAATCTTAAATAATATTCAATTATATGAAAATAATGAATATTATGACTATATCAGAAATTTAAAAATATAATGTAAAAAGGGAGCAATAATGCTCCTATACTGTTATAAACGAATGATTTATTAATATTTGGAATTAGATTTTTTTCTTTTTGTTTTTCTCCTTTCTATTTTTACTTCCTACATTTTTATAAAAAGTATTAAATTGTAAAATGACTAAAGTATTGACACTTCATTGTTATAACTCACTGACACAACGTACGGAATCTGCAACACGCCTAATATAGGAATCCGAGTACCATGACCCCGAACCCAAGCTGTACTCAATAGCACTAGAACTACCATCGAGTGTACTACTCCATACATAGTACGGGCGGCAGTAACCATCGCGGGAGCCGTAGCAAACATCGTAATTGCTGCATTGAGCTGAACCGTAACCAGAACTGTGGTCACACAACATAAGGCCACTTGTTCCTACATTTTTTGAATATGTTGGATAAAAACCTTTAAGTTCATCTTTAGTAGGTAATCTCCAGCTCATACCACCATAATTTAGGTTGTTACATATAATTTCAGCAGCGTATTGTGTGCATTGAGTTCTATTACATCCGCTGTAACCGCCATTATCTGAATCGCAAGGATCAGCAGTCTTACCCTGCCAGCAGCAGGCATTAGCGCTGCAATATGAATTAGTTGAAACTACTTTAACACCAGAGACGTTAACGGGAAACTCTGGTTTATCCCCCATGTTATATTGAGTTACACAAAGGTCTTTGCCACTAACTGTGATTTTAACAGTGTTTGCTGGACATGTTGGCACCACGACACATTTGCCATTTTTTAAGGTGTATCCATCCATACAACGAGTGCATGCAGATGATGAACATTCAACGCAACCGTTGCCAAAGGTGTCTTTGCAGGTATTTTCACCTAAGGGACTGACACAACGTACGGAAAGGACGCGCCGTCTATTGCAGCTACTCCAAAGCCATGACCCCGAATCCAAGCGGTAGTAGTAAGCGTAAGAGCTACTAGAAAGTGCACTACTCCATACGTAGCTCGGGTAGCAGTTACCATTGAAGGAGCCGTCGCAAACATTGTACTTGCCGCATTGAGGAGAACCGTAACCAGAATTGTAGTTACACAACATAAGACCACTAGCACCTTTATCTTTTGAATATGTTGGATAAAAACCACTAAGTTCATCTCTAGTAGGTAATCTCCAGCTCATACCACCATAATTTAAATTGTTACATATAATTTCTGCTGCGTAATGTGTGCATTGAGTTCTATTACATCCGCTGTAACCACCATTTTCTGAATTGCAAGATTCAGCTGTTTTACCCTGCCAGCAGCAGGCATTTGCGCTGCATTCTGTATTAGTTGAAACTACAGTGACACCTGAGACATTGACTGGAAATTCGGTTTTATCTCCCATGTTATATTGGGTAACACAAAGGTCTTTGCCATTAGCATTAACATAAATAGTGTTCGCAGGACATGTTGGCGCCACGACACATTTGCCATTTTTTAAGGTGTATCCATCCATACAACGTGTGCATGCAGATGATGAACATTCAACGCAACCGTTGCCAAAGGTGTCTTTGCAGGTTTTTTCACCTATGGGACTGACACAACGTACGGAAAAAGGGAATCGCCTATCGTTGTAATACTGACTCCATGACCCCGAATTCAATTCGTAGCGGTAAGCGCCAGAGCTACTATAAAGTGTACTACTCCATACGATGTACGGGAAGCAGCCACCATTGTAGGAACCATTGCAACCAAGGTAAGTAAGGCACTGAACAGAACCGTAACCAGAAAGGTAGTCACACAACATAAGGCCACTTGTTCCTATATTTATTGAATATGTAGTTGGGCTAAATCCTGCAAGTTCATCTTTAGTAGGTAATCTCCAGCTTAAACCATAGTAATTTAAACTATTACATATAATTTCAGCAGCGTAATGTGTGCATACAGTTCTATTACATCCACTATAGCCGCCATTAATTGAATCGCAAGCTGCAGTCTGACCCTGCCAGCAGCAGGCATTTGCGCTGCAATCTGTACGAGTTGAAACTACAGAGACACCTGAGACATTTACTGGAAATTCAGTTTTATCACCCATGTTATATTGAGTTACACAGAGGTCTTTGCCATCTGCATTAACATAAATAGTGTTCGCAGGACATGGATTATCTATTTCACATCTTCCATTAACAAGCTTATACCCTGATTTGCAGGCAGTACAAGCAGTAGCAGTACAACTAGTGCAATTAGAGAAAAAACTAGAACAGGCAGAACACGACGCAGCTCCACTTGCAGATGTAGTACCGCTAGCGCATGCACTGCAACTTGAAGCCCCAGCAGCAGAATAGCTACCTGCAGCACATGTACTGCAGCTTGAAGCTCCAGCAGCAGAATAGCTACCTGCAGGACATAAAGTACACTCTTTTGCCCCGCCAGTTGAATACTTTCCGGCCGGACATTTTATAATTTTACCATCAGGACAATAATATCCAGCAGGACAACTTCCGCAGGCAATACCTTGTGCATCAGAAGCAGCATAAGTGCCATCTATACATTTGCTGCAGGTTTGACTAGACTCACTGACTGCAACAGTACCCGTAGTGGTTTCATCAGATTTCTTACAAGCAACACAGGAAGTTTGACCCTCTGAGTTATTTGAATAACCCTTAGCACAAGGGATGAGCAATCCGCCAGGACAATAATATCCCTTAGGGCAAGACTCACAAGCTGTACTTTGTGCCGAACTTGAAGCATAATTGCCATCTAAACAAGTTACACAAGCTTCAGAGCCTTCATTAACCGCAACAGAGCCTGCAGTTGTATTTGATGATTTTTCACAAGGTAAACATGCGCTCATTCCTTCATTTGGAGCAGCGTATCCCTTTTGACATTGCTTAATTACCGAATTACCCAAAACTTGATGACAATATGAGCCCGCAGGACAAGGAATACACTTGTTTTTATCATCTAAATAATACCCATCATCACAAGCAAGACAACTATTTTCATCACATCTTGAACAATGTTCATCATGATAGACGCTTTTGCAAGTTTTGCAAACGCACTCTCCAGTGTCTTTAAGGTAACCGCTAGCACAAATTCTTGAGCAAAATAAGCACTCCTTGGGGCTTTTATAACATATTGCACAGTGACCTTCTGCCTCAGGAAAAAGCTCATCACAAGAAATAGATAATTCCTTTTCACCACCAACCACAGACGATACGATTCTTTTTGAAATCACAGGACTTAAAGCAGCAAGCAATACAGACATCACTATAAATCCCACGCACAATTCAACAAGCGAATATCCGCTAAAACAGCCAGCTTTCTTTAAAAGTCCACAAGTATTTTTCAAAGATATCTCCACTGCGCACAATACCAAAATTGCGCACAAATTTAAAGTGTTTTGATTAAATAATCTACTAAACAGTCTACATAAATTATCAACCAAAGTCAAGATAATAAAAAAATGGAGTATGAATACTCCAATAATAAACGAATGATTTATTAATATTTGGAATTAGATTTTTTTTCTTTTTGTTTTTCTCCTTTCTATTTTTACTTCCTACATTTTTATAAAAAGTATTAAATTGTAAAATGACTAAAGTATTGACACTTCATTGTTATAACTCACTGACACAACGAACGGAAGAGGCGTACTTTCCATAGCTGAAAGTCTCACTCCATGACCCCGAATCCAAGTAGTAGTTGTAAGCATTCCCACTCCAACTATAATAAAGTGTACTACTCCATACCTTGTCCGGTCTGCAGATATCACTGGAGTCGCCGACGCAAACACTGTAACCGTTGCATTGAGCTGAACCGTAACCAGAATCGTAGTCACACAACATAAGACCACTAGTACCTAAGTTTTTTGAATATGTATCTGGATCAAATCCAGCAAGTTCAGCTTTAGTAGGTAGTCTCCAGGTCATACCACCATAATTTAAGTTGTCACATATAATTTCAGCAGCATATTGAGTGCATACAGTTCTATTACATCCGCTATAACCACCATTATCTGAATTGCAAGGAGATGCAGTCTGACCCTGCCAGCAGCAAGCATATGCGCTGCAATTTGAATTTGTTGGAACTACAGTAACACCACTAAAGGCGTTAACTGGAAATTCAGTTTTATCTCCCATGTTATATTGAGTTACACAGAGGTCTTTGCCACTAACTGTGATTTTAATAGTGTTCGCTGGACATGTTGGTACAAGGCACTGACCATCAACAAATTTATAACCATCTTCACATAAAGTGCAACTAAAATAAGAACATTCAGCACAGCTCTCACCAAATACATCTTTACAAACAGGTTTTAGCACACATAGATTGTCTACAAGAGCATATCCTTCCGAACAACCTGTACAGCCGGTAGTAGTACAATCAGTACAATTCAGACCAAACCGGTCTGCACATGATCCCATATCTATTGAAGCTACACAACGAACAGAAAGGCCATTTCCAGTTCCATTTGTATAAGATACATTCCAATTACCACCAGCTAAACTACCACGGTAGATATAATCATTACCAAGACCAGAAGGATAACTATTTGTCCATATCCCACTTGGGCTACATCTATAAGAACCATTAGCCCTGCAAAAAGTTTCATTATCACTACACAATGCAGAACCATAATCAGCTTTTGAATTACATAACATCAAACCATTTACACCCTTATTAACAGAATAATTAGCCACATCTATAGCATCAAGTTCACTTTCGTATGGTAACCTCCAGGTTAAACCTGCATAGTTTAAATTTTTACATGCATTAAATGCTCCTCTTTGAGTACATACCGTCCTATTACATCCACTATAACCCCCATTTGCAGAATCACAAGAAGATGCGGTCTTGCCTTGCCAACAGCATGAATAACATCCATTTTCAGGATGATCAAGTGGTCCAGTTACTGCTGGAGAAGATAGAGGAAATTCTGGCTGATCACCAATATTATATTGTGTAATACATAAAATTTTATCGCTCAAAACAATTTGCAATGTCTTAGGAGGACAAAGACTATCTGATTGACACCTGCCGTCTACAAGTTTATACCCGGATTCACAAGCGCTGCATCCAGATGAATCACAAGATAAACAATTTGCATATATATCCGAACAAGATGAGCAACTTGTTGCTCCTTCTTGAGACATTGTGCCAGAAGAACAAGGTACGCAAGCTGTTGCTCCACCTGTTGAATAAGTACCTATCGGACATTTTTTTACTGTGCCATCAATACAATAACTTCCAGCAGGACATATGATACATTTTTTATTAGAATCAAGACTATACCCGTCTGAACATCCAAAGCAAGAATTTTCATCGCAATTTACACAATGAGAATCAGAATGTTTAGTTGAACAAGATTCACATTTACATTCAAATACATTTTTATATTCACCAGAAGGACATGTTTTTGAACACATGATACATTTTTTAGGGTTTTTTGTGCATAGCATGCAAGCTCCGTCTGAATCAGGAAAAAGTGTTGAACATTTATATGTTACACCACCAGAAGACCCTCCAGATGAAGAAGTAGCAGAAGAAGCAAGTTTTTTTGATATTACAGGAGAAAATGCTGCAAGTAAAATAGCTATGGTAATAAAACTTATGCCAAGTTCGATTAAAGAGAAGGCAAAAAGCTTTCTATAGCAGTTCAAAAGAACATTTTTTGTGTTTTGTAACATAATAAAATCTCTAAATTCCTAAAAATAATATTTTTGTGTTTTGATCAGACAACAAGAGTATACAATCATTATATATAAGTGTCAAATTTAGATATTGGCAAATTTATTTTTTTTCAGGTTTTATAAAAATATGAAGATGTTACCGATAAATTTTTTTAATCAACAAAATCATACCAAAATAAAACAAGTTCAAAAGCCTAATTTAAAAAATATTCAGGCAGACACTGTTTCATTTGGGGCTATGAAAAGAAGCGCATTCAAGGAATTTAATCTAGCTTGCGTTAATATTTTTAAAATACCTATTGAAAAATTTAAATCTATCAATGATTTTTATGCTTGGGTAGAGGCAAAATATGAAGAATTGGCACAAAAGGAATATCCCGCAAGAGACACAAGAACAACTCTTGCAAGAGAAAAATATCTAAATTCATGGAAAAGACATTTAGATCAAGATGAATATACACAAAATCCCGCCCTAAAATTAATCATTTTTGCCTTTTTAGTAAAAGGATTGACACCAACGAATGAAAATATACCATTTGTTTGTGATCAAGATGTACTAAATAATACAATTTTAGAAATACAAGCCATGCTTAAACAAAATCCGAAAGCAAAATTTGACTTTTTCAAAGTATACAGTTCAAACATGAAAAAATACTATGAAATTCCAAGTAATGGTTGGGTTGAAATTCCGTCTGCAAAAAAAGATTTAAAAAATGCTTATGAAAATATGAAAAAACTACAATGCCTGAGCGTATCAACATGGTGCACAAAAAGCGAAAAAACAGAGGATTATATCGCAAATAGCGATTTTTATATACTCATGGAAAATGATAAACCAAGAATCTGCATCAAAGCAACGAATGGTGTAATTGACGAGATACAAGGCCCTAAAAATGACAATAAAATTCCAGATAAATATATAGAACAAATAGAAAAATTTATTAATGAAAATAACCTTGACGACAATATTAATCGAGTTCAAAATGCCAAAAGAATAAGAAATGAAAAAATAAAAATCATTAAAGACATTTGCGAATTTATAATTAATCAAGACGCAGAAAAAATACTTAAATATTTTGGTATAACTACAACATATAGAACAGACGGCAAAAAAATATTATCAGAATACAGGCAGCCTTCTATGGATATATCTTTCTCAGATTTGGGAATTGATGAAAACATTTTAATTGAAAATGTTGCAGAAATTTCAGGAAATGCCATTTTTACAAAATCCTCCTTAGAAAGTTTGCAAGATATAGAAAGAATAGGGGGTTATGCGTATTTAACAGGCGAAAACCTCGAAGACATAGGCGAAAAACTTGAAAGTATTGAAGGCGGCGCATGTTTTTCAAAATCTAAAATAAAGACACTAAAAAATCTGAAAAAAATAATGGGTGACACAGATTTCTCCGAAAGCGAAGTTGTTGACACAGGGGAACTTAGCGTGATTTTTGGAAATGTAAACTTCAAAAAAAGCAAATTGAAAAATTTAGGAAAAATAAAAGAAATATTCGGAGATGTCAGAAAAGATTGGTCAATGCAAATTGATAAATCAAAAGTAAAAATTCATGGTGATATTAGATAAAAACAATTACTCAACAGAGGCAATATAATAATCTATTTTTTTAAAAAAAACAATACAAGAATGACTATCTAAATAAGTTAATTGACATGCTAATTGTTTCATGCTACAAAAAAAGAAATTAGTTACTTTGTAACGAAATGTATAGTTGTTGTGTTGTTAATAGCAAATAATATTTTTAAGCCCGTTTGTATATTTAGCAAGCAGGCTATGGGAGGTTTTTTATGCAATCAGTACAAAAGATAAGTTTTAAATCGAACAGCTTAAATTCGAATCTTAAACTTGCAAACATTAAAAAAGATAGCACTGCCACTACTTATCCAACCTCTCAAAATAAAAATAATTCAGAAGAAAATCCAATTTTAGCTCAGCAAACAAAAGAAGATTCTTTTTCAAACGGAAATAAAGTTAAATCATTTTTAAAAGAAAATGGCGGCATTATAGCAATCATTACTTCAATTATAACAATTCCAACAGCCATTATTGCAGCAAAAAAATCATCTACAAAAATTGCCGATAAAGTACAAAATGATATTTCAGAAAAAATTGAACAAGCTGTTCAAACTGCTTTAAGCAATGCAACTCCTTCGACAGAAAAAATGGTACCTCCAAAAGCTCGACTTACGACAATTCTTTTAGGAATGGGCACCGGTTTTGGCATTAGTGAATTTATAAAAAATAATCGTGAAAGATTATTACAGAGCGGTTTTTCAGAAAGAGAAATTAACGATGCTACAAAAGATGCAACTGAAATTGTAGATGCGCAAAAAAATTTAAACGGACAATTAAACGAACTAAATTCAAAAGCGCAAGACGCTATAATTATGGCTAGAGATGCAAGAAATTCAGCAAGCGAAGCAAGATCAAGGGCAACAAACGCAGAAAACACAGCAAATGACACTAGTGAAAGAATGCATAGAGTGCAAGATTCAATTAATATAGCATCAGATAAAGCAAATCGTGCACTAGCAATAACTGAAGGCGGATTAAATCCGATTATGGAGACATATACAGTAAAACATTATGATCTAAATTTACTACAAGTAGTAAATTATCCTAAAAAAATAGATCTTACTAGGTCAGATGAGGCGCTTGAATCAATAAGAAATGCTGCAATTATAAGAAATAAAAGGTCAGCAAAGGACACTGTAAGTGATATTATTGCATATAAAGAAAGATTCCCACAATTAGAATCGCTTTGGTGTCTCACTGCAGAGTATGCTCCAATAAAAACAGGGGGACTTGGCGTAGTTCCTGTTGATTTACAAAATAACTTTACAAAACTTGGAATTGATGCACCGACATTTATTCCTATGTATTTAAAGAAAAATCAAGCCGAATTTAGAAAACTCCCAGGAAACAAATATGAATATAAGTATAACGGTCAAAAATTCAATTTAACAAAAATTGCTTCAACAACTACACATGTATATAGAAACGGAATAACCAAACCAGAGCAAATTGAATATTACATGACGGAATTGAATATTGAAGGGTCTCAAGACAAGAAAAAACAACTAATTTTCGTAAAAAGTTCAAATTATTTTAATGAAAATATTTATGATTCTACAACCAATGCCGAAGAAACGGAAAGATTTACACTGTTTACAAAGGCTGTATATAAGTTAGCAAAATTAAAAGTCAATCTAGCACTTAATAATAATGAAAAAGCCATGAGCGGCATTTCGGATATGGAAATTTGCGATGAAGAAGCATTTAATAAATTGAAAGCTCCTAATTCAATGATACTAAACGATTGGCATGCAGGTTCAATGGCAGGTTTATTACGCTACAGAGCTCCAATGGAATACAACTATAAAGAAATACCAAAAAATACCTATACAGCACTTAAAGACATGCCATTATTAATGATAGGGCATAATCTCGGATGCCAAGGAAAATCTAACGACGGTTCAGGAAGTCTCTTAAGCAAAAATAAAGTTACCGAAAATATAATCAATACACTATATGATAGCTACGCAATAGCAATAACTGAAAACGCACACAGTGGAATTATGGGCGAAAATGATGATATGTGTAATACAGTCCTGATGAAAAGATCCACTGCCGACAAACATTTTAATCATTTATTTAATGGAGTTGCGTTATCAGATTGGTTTGTTCCAGTATCTAAAAATTATGCAAATGAGATTATAATTGATCCAATGAAATCTGGTATCTTGTACCCATTATTAAATATAAGAAAAAATACAGGAACAATCTCAGGCATAGTCAACGGACTTGACAAAGATAAAGTTGATATGAATGCTGTATCAACCAAGAATTTTGTTAACGGTTTAGTGCTTGAAAAATATGATAAAAACACTGATATTAATACCGTTATGCAACTTAGAAAAGAAAACAAGCGCAGATTTTACCATGCTTACATTAAACCTATTTTAATTGATAAAAATTATAGCAATGGACCCGAAGTAGTCCGACCTGACGCAGGCAATATGAATATATCTGAACAAGATTTCATGGAAGCACCATTAATTTCTTTTGCGCACAGATTAACATCCCAGAAAGGACTTGGCATATTAAAAGGAGCAATATTTAGACTTTTTGATAATTGGGAAAAAGAATTCCCGAATAAGCCTATGCCATATTTCTTGGTTGGTGGTCCATCTGAAAGTGCGGAAGAACTAAAACACTTAGATGATTTAAAAAATCCTGATTATGGCACCAATAAAGCAAGAGTCGATCATGTAATTGCCCTAAAAGGCAATCTGCCAAATCCCGCAATTATGTCTGCAAGTGCATTTTTCTGCGCTCCATCAACCTATGAACCCTGCGGTTTAATTCAAGGTGAATGTTTTGCAAAAGGTACACCTGTAATAGTTACAAATACTGGTGGATTCAAAGATACAGTAAAAGATGGAATTACAGGCTTTATTGCACCAGAAATTTCAGAAGAATCGTTCTATGAGAAACTGGTTGAAGCTCTGAAAATGTACTATGAAAAACCAAACAGCTACAAAAAAATGGTGCAAAATGACCTTAAACAAGATTTTAGCTGGGCGCAATCAGGAAAAAAAGGTGCTTTATTCGAATATACCGATAAATTTGGCTTTGATAGAAACAATTTAATAGATATAGCAATTCAAGATACCATATAATTCATTCATTTAATATAAAAAATAAGCTCCTACAGGAGCTTATTTTTTATGTAATTAAAAACACAAATATTAAACTTTTGTAAAATTAATTATTAAAAAATAGTAAAATTATTTTTTGTATGGTCTAATAGGGGTGTGTTGTTAGAATAAGGAAAGAGAAAATATGAAAGTCAATTTTACCAATCAGTCTTATAGCTCTGTACCGTCATTTTCATCAGTTTATGTTACAACTTCAACCAAAAACAATGGTGACTTTGTTGAAAAAGAAGTAATCAAACCTTTTAAACCAATTTCAGAAAGGATTTCTAAATTAGAAGCTTCCCAGGAATTCAAAAGTTTAATTCCAGATACGAATACATTTGTTCTTGCTGCAGGTTCAGGTTCAAGATTCAAAGAACTTGCTCAAACACAAGGCGAATTAGTGAACAAAATTAGCTACAGTATGATTTTATTAAACAGAAACGGGATTCCAACAGGCAAGCATTTACACATGTTAGATTTACCAATGGCAATGGCATCACCTATGATTGATGACAAAGGATTAATAAGGAAAAACGCAGAAGTTGCACAAGGCTCTTTTGCAGAGGTTGTTGATGAAGCAAAGAAATTAAGACAACAAGGGCTTGAACAAAAAAATGTTATAGTTATGTGTGGCGACAATCTTTTTGATACAGATAAAAACGATCCTTTTGAACTATTAAGATTTTGCAAAGACATCATAAATGATCCAAACCAAAAAATGGGACTAATTGGTGTAGAAAGAGAACCTGAAGAAGTTATTAACAGATTCGGAGTATTAAAAGTTGAAGAAACAGATTCAGACAAAATTATGAAGCTTGATGGGTTTGTTGAAAAACCTAAAACAGTAGATTCCGCACTCAGATTTGCAACAGAAGATGGTAAATGTATAGCAAATACGGGGATGTTTGTAATTAAAAAGGAAGCTATGGAATGGCTTTTGGATGAAATAATCAGCCAAGAAGAAAAACCAGAGACAAAAGCCGATCCATCTAAAGGATTTATCGCAAGAAGCGCAAAAGAACCTTATGATTTTTCTGCCGCTTGCGAAAAAGTTCAAGCTAAGTATGGTAAAGAAAATTGCAGCGTTAGAATAATTGATACTTGGGAAGATGCCGGTGAACCACAAGCATTGTATAGAACCTTAGGAGAATACCAAAAAGGTCATTTTCTATCTTGTCTGCCTGAACCCATGCAACAACAAATTCGCTATTCTGCTGCAAAAATATATGACGGTCATACCCTACTTGCCTCAGAAGACGCTGTTAATAAATATGGTAGTGCGCAAAATGCAACTCAAGCACTAAAAGGAATTAAAACAGTTGATGGTGTGACAACAGTAACACACATTGATACAAATATTTAATTATACAACCCTACAAAGACAGATGAGGAATATGAAAATCATCTGTCTTTGTATATAAAAATCTTTTTAGGTATGTTTAGCTTTCAAGTTTTAAAATGCTTTTGTGATATCAACTCTAGCTAGATTTGACAATTTTGCACTCTCTGTTATGAAGTTTTTATTGTTTTAATATGTCAATATTATTAATTTAAACCAATGCAGAGCAATTTAATTGAATAAAATTCTTAATTAAAACATACATTTTTAGTTAATTAAAATAAAAATTTTATTTTTGTGGATTATCATAATTTTCCAACCTGAAAATACCCTAACATAGCGGGCAAAGCTAAAATAATCAAAGTATCCCTCACAACAAATCAATCTGGTTGTTAAATTACAATTACATTAAAATAACCATAAAAATAAAACTCCCAAAACAGGAGTTAAGATTGGGCCCGGAGGGATTCGAACCCACGACCAAAGGATTATGAGTCCTCTGCGCTACCGCTGCGCCACAGGCCCTTGACGCATATTGCACTGCGATTAACTGCAACAAAAGAATTGTACCAATTACAAGATTTTTTTTCAAGTCTTTTTTATAATAAATTTTTATAAAAATATTAAGAAATGTTAACAATATCTAAAGAAAAAGCAATAAATCAACAAAAAAAAACTTTATTACTATGTAGGTTAGTTTAAATTATACGGAGGTTAGTTATGACACTATATGGAGGACTTACTCTAAATACAGGCTCATATTATGGTAGTGGATATAGTGGAGGTTTTTCAGGCAATCGAGTTGCATCTAGTACAAACATCAATAGAGTAGCAAGAGACATTACATCTGGTTATTCTTCAGATATTGAAATTATCAACAATTATTTTAAAAAAGGTAAAATCAATAAAGCTCTTAATTTATATGACAGCTTAATAGATGATGTTCAAACAACTACAGGAAATTACGGATATTCTTTAACAGATTCACAGGTAAGCTCGATTTTAAATGATGCATACGCAAATGCAACTGGAACAACTTTATTGGAAACAACCGAAAAAACAACATCATCACCATTTGTTACAGGATTAATTGAAGGTATTCCAATTTATGGACTGTTTGCTAACGGAAAATCAAACGCCGAAGTAACAGCGAAATTAGCAGGACAAAACACCGATATAAAAGACAAAATTGTTGAAGGAATAGGTGCAGCTCTTTCAAATGGAGCAAGCTATGCTGCTGCAGGTGCAACAATAGCTGGAATTATGACCGGTGGTACATTAGCACCTGTTGGCGCAGCAATTGGTGGCGGAATTGGAATAGCAGTAGGTATTATAAAAACAATATTTAAGTAAAATAAATCTAAAAAATCACCCCTTGAAATTCAAGGGGTGATTTTCAATTTATATATCATCTTCTTCAAGAACACTTTTTTTGGTTCTTAAATTCATATATTCTTCTGATTGAGGTATCACCATGTCACCAGTTACTAAAATATAAATAGTTTTATTATTTTTGATATCATACTCAATTAAAGGAGCCATTTGATGAGCGCATGCAATCAAATATTCTTTTTGGGACAATTTAAAACTCGTTAAATTTTTAATATTTTTTGGATTTTTAACATCACTTACATATATAACTTTATCATTTTTTGTAAAAGGAACAGCTGCCATATCATAAGTTTCACCATTTGGTAAAGAATATTTATGAAAAATTACTCTGGAGCGCTCGGGTTTTGATCTCCAAGCAGAATACCCGATTTTTTCAACCCTCGCGTAAAATTCGGTACCTTTAGGATACAAAAAAGTTCCTTGTTCTGTGTATACATCATTTGGAGCAGTAAATACATATTCATGTCCCACTAAATCTTTTCTTGCTTTTACAGGATTTAGCGCAGTACCAATTAAAATATTACCGGCTTCAATTATTTTTTTATTGTCATATATTTGAACTTTATTATTAGTCGCAAAAGGCGCAATATTTAAAGTATTTTCCGCAATAAATTCAGATTTATTAAAATCATTTTCATCTCCAGAATTTGACATAGTGTCATACAAATCTTTAAATTCGTCTTTAACTTTATCAAGATTTGCTGCAATTCTATCAAATAAAACAGCTGCCTCGGCTCTTGTTAAATTATTATTTGGAGTAAATCTTGATTCATCAGGATGGTTAACATATAAACCATTTGCAACATTTTTAATATATGGCCTTTTTGCCCATAAAGGAATTTCATTATAATCTGCAAAACCTGTTATATCAGTAGCGTTATAATGGCCATTAGTAATATTTGCTATCATGCTCATTGTTTCATTATGATTTATTGCAATGTCCGGTTTAAAAGTTTTATCAGGATAACCAAAAGCCATTCTTATTTGTTCTGATAACTCAATGAATCTTTTATTTGGAGTTAAATTATTAACATCTTTAAAAGTTGTGCTCTGAACAAGTGGCTCGTTTTGTCTTCTAATAACCTTTAAAAGTGAATAAACAAACTCGCTTCTTGACATTGAACCTTCAGGTTTAAATTTGTTGCCATCAATAACGCCAATATAACCGTTTTGAATTGCTCTAACAATCTGTTGGCTTGCCCAATAGTTATTTTTAACATCAATAATTTCAAGTGCAAACACAGAATTAATTGTCATAAACGCAATGGCAACAATTAACAAATTACAAAAATTTTTCATTAATACCTCTTTTTCATACAACAGGCTAATTTTATTATATTTTCACGTTTAATATTCTACAATAAGACCAAACTAAAATCAATTAATTTTATTTAATATTAAATTATAATCTATATCGAGACATTCTGATTTTTCACAATTGCATTTTCTTTTGTGCCACAAGCAAGGTCTGCAAGCAACATTATTTTTTATTATATCAATTCCTAATCTGTTTGGGACTAATTTTAATTCGTTTGTCGGGGCAAATATTGCATAAAGGCGGGCATTTACACAAACTGCAACATGCAAAGGAGCACTATCAACGCAAATTACAGAATCTGCATTTTTCATAATTAAAGCTAATTCTAACAGATTTTTAGTTTTATTATAGTAATTAATAAAATTTTTATGATTATTTATTCTATCACAACTACATATTTTTTCGATTAATTCGCTATCATCCTTCGTACCAAGTAAAACAACCTTTTTCCCTTTGATTAACAGACCTTCAATTAATTGCAACCAAAATGATAATTTTGGGCACTTTATTATATTTTTAGTTATTGATAACTTAGAAACTCCAGGATGAATTGCAATATAACCATCTTTAGGAATATCATCATTTAATTTTAAATCATTAGGAATATTTATGGACGGATCTTCATAAAGATTTTTCACTATTGGTTTTACTAGATCATGGTACATTTTAGCAGCATATTGATTTTCATTTAATTTAACTTTCTTAGTTAATAAAAAATCTGTTTTTCCTGAATATCCAATTCTTTCTCTAATGCCCATTAAAAAAAGAATTATTGGAACAAAAAAGCTTTTACCACTTGAAATTACACAATCAAATTTTTTCGACCTCGCTTTAAGTATAAACTTTAATATGTTTAGATATTTCAATAATCCTTTTGCTTTAATATCTACTTCAATTACTTCATTAATATTATCAGTTAAACTAAAAATGCTTTTTGATCGAGGTTCAAGAGCCAAGGTAATTTTGGCATTTGAAAATTCTTTTTTAACCGAAAAAATCGCAGGAAGAAAAAGAATCTCATCTCCCAAACCGCCATAATTTATAAATAATATATTTTTATAATTCATATCTTAATTATGCAAGTATATTTTTTTATGTCAATCTATTGACTTTAAAATATATTGTTGTTAGAGTAATTAAGCTGATTATTTATTCTTAGAATTAATCATTGACAATAAATAGCTATATTTGAATATATTTTCGGGATGTAGCGCAGCTTGGTAGCGCACCTCGCTTGGGACGAGGGGGTCGCAGGTTCAAATCCTGTCATCCCGAT